>JBDUAX010000630.1:0-2249 GCA_040004455.1 Gemmatimonadaceae bacterium | reverse complement strand
GATTCGACGAATACGTCAAACAACTCAAGGAGAAGGAATCAAAATCATGAGCAAGTCATTCACGATCAATGCGAAACTTGATTTCGCGCTCGAACGGTTCATCGACGCGCCGAAGCATCTCGTTTGGGAAGCGTTGACGAAGCCGGAACATCTCAAGGAGTGGTACATGCCCAAGGCCTGGGGCCGTGTCGCGAGCTGCGAAATGGACGTGCGACCGGGTGGCATTTTCCGGATCGACATTGCAACGGGAGACGGCCAGGTGGTTCCCAACCTCGGCTGTGTGCTCGACGTCATTCCGTTGGAGCGGCTCGTCTGGACTTCGATGTTGTTTCCCGACTATCGTCCGGCGGTATTTGACGACATTCCGATTACTGCCATCATGACGATGGAAACTGTGGGAACCGGAACGCGGTACGTTTTCACGGCGTTGCATCGCGATGAAGCTGACATGGAGAAAAATAAAGAGTCGGGTTTTCTGCAGGGGACCGAGATCGCTCTCGATCAGCTTGTGGCGCTTGTGCAGGCGATGAAATAGGTCGGGGGTTCTCCAAAGCTGTCAACGAGAGCGGAGTGGCGGTAACAAGCGCTAGGTTTCCTACCCATCAGATCGTGACGCATCGCCGCACCCGCGGCGCAACGTGCGTATCGCCACGTACTCTCGCGACTCCGATCAAAATTCCTGTGCGGCGCATCTCGTCTTATTTAATGGAGTAATCATGAACACTTTAAATCGCGCGCTTGGCGCCGCAATCGAATTGCAAAAAGATGAATTTTCGAATCTGATTGTCAATGAACAATGGGCGCACAACCCGAGTTCAATATCCGCTATGGCCAAGCAGGACATGCCAAATGCGTACAGGATCTCAAGTACAACCTTTCGTACTTGTCTCAAGCGGTTGCTGCAAACAGCCCGCCGCTGTTTACGGCCTATGTGGATTGGGTCAAAGTATTGTTTGAAGGGCTGAAAATTCCCACGCGGGAATTGAGCGAGAATCTGGAAATCACGGGCAATCTTTTGCAACAACGCTTCCCCGAATCCGCTTCCACAATCAACGATTTTATTCAATTGGGGCGTCAACAATTAGCCAGAGCGTCCGAGGTCATCCCCGGTTTTTTTGACGAATCAAATCCGCTTTCCGCTCTCGGACATCAATATCTCGAAACGCTTCTAAACGGCGGGCGTTCCGCGAGCAGTCGCTTGATTTTGGATGCGGTAACACACGGCACAACCGTGAAGGATATTTATCTGCATGTGTTCCAGCCCAGCCAGCGCGAAATTGGACGCTTGTGGCAAACCAACCAAATCAGCGTGGCGCAAGAGCACTATTGCACGGCCGTGACGCAGCTCATTATGTCGCAGCTGTATCCAAACATTTTCAATTCCGCGAAAAATGGGCGTCGTCTGGTTTCCACGTGCGTGGGGAGTGAACTGCACGAGATCGGTCTGCGCATGGTGACAGATTTCTTTGAAATGGATGGTTGGGATACCTACTACCTCGGTTCCAACATGCCCGCTTCCAGCGTTGTGCAAGCGTTGATCGAACGCAAAGCGGACGTATTGGCGATTTCCGCCACCATGACATTTCACATTCCGCTGGTCGCCGAGTTGATCGAGCGTGTGCGAGGCGCAGACAGCCTCAAACATGTCAAAATTTTATCGGGCGGATATCCCTTCAATATCGAATCCGAATTATGGCGGCAAGTCGGCGCCGATGGCTACGCACCCGGCGCCGAGCAGGCGATTGCTTCTGCACATGCTTTGATGAGTTCTTGAGTATAAAAAATGACGCCCAACGATTTAACTCTTGGCATTGCTCTGATGTGCAGTCGGGATGGTGTCATTCTCGAAGTCATGCATGACGGATTAGGCATTGGCAGGCAAGAATTGTTGGGAAAAACTTTCCCAATGACCGTCGCCAGCTCCAGTTTTCAGAAAGCGCTTTCGTTCCTGCTCGAGTTAAGGGAGAAACGTTTCATCTTTGATTGGGAGTGCGACCTGTCTGTTGGGGGAAATACTATTCTTACACACTGTGCGGGGTTGGCGATCGAAGACCGCTTGCTGATTTGGCAGCTCAGACGCGCACTGATATTCATCATCTGTTTGAAGAAATGATGTACATCAACAATGACCAGACCAACCTTTTGAGAAGTGTTACCAAAGAGCAGTTCAAACAGATTCGCAATCAGCCGGAACGCGAAATCGGACTCTACGAAGAATTAAGTACTCTCAACAATGAATTGGTCACACT
>JBDUAX010000629.1:0-2250 GCA_040004455.1 Gemmatimonadaceae bacterium | reverse complement strand
GCCGCAATCGGCTTGCGGCCAAAGAGTGCTTTCATTGGTTAGATGAAGAGTGGAGCCAGCACCAGCGTGAGTGTTGAAAGCAGCTTCACAAGCACGTGCAACGACGGACCGGCGGTGTCTTTGAATGGATCGCCAACAGTGTCACCAACAACTGCAGCTTTGTGCGCCTCTGATCGCTTGCCGCCGTACTTACCGGTTTCGATGTACTTCTTGGCGTTATCCCAGGCACCGCCGCCGTTGTTCAGGAATGCGGCCATCAGAATTCCGACAATCGTTCCGATCATCAGGAAACCGGCGATGGCTTCCGAGCCCATACCGATTTGTTTAAAACCCAAACCAACAAGAATCGGAAACAGCACCACAAGCGCACCAGGCACTACCATCGCTTTCAGCGCGCCCTTCGTGACGATGTCAACACACGCGCCGTAGTCTGGCAACTCAGTGCCGGCCATGATGCCCGGACGTTCCTTGAACTGACGCCGTACTTCCGTGATAACCGAACTCGCCGCCTTGCGCACGGCAGTCATTGCCAAAGATGTAAACCAGAACACCAACATGGCACCTAGCAATCCTGCCACAAATACTTCGGGTTTGTCCAAACGTACTTCGAGCTTCTTGCCCGTCATGTTGTGCACTTCGTCGAGATAGGCACTGAACAGCAGGAATGCTGCCAAGGCAGCGGACCCAATTGCATATCCCTTCGTCAATGCTTTCGTGGTGTTACCAACTGAATCGAGACGATCGGTTTTTTCGCGAACCGAATCGGGTTGGTGCGACATTTCAACAATGCCACCGGCGTTATCGGTGATCGGACCGAACACGTCCATGGCGAGGATATAGCCAGCGGTTCCAAGCATTCCGATTGTCGCGACAGCAGTCCCAAACAAACCACCAACCGCTTCACCAGTTGCCTTGTCAACAAGCCCGCTGCTCAAGCCCAGGTGGTAGCTCGAAATAATTGCGATGCCGATTGCGATGACTGGCATGATGGTGCTTTCCATACCAACAGCGATACCCGCGATAATGTTTGTTGCAGGTCCTGTTTGACTGGCGTCGGCAATACTCAACACCGGACGATAGCGATACTCGGTGTAGTACTCGGTGATGTACACGAACGCGATGGCCGTGATCAAACCAATTACGCCACAGGCCGCGAAGTGCCACCAGGCATCCGGGGCGTCTGGTGTGTTCAACAGCCATTTGCTGGCGCCAACAACGGCCAGTCCTGCCAATGCCGAAACTGCAAAAAATCCTTTGTTCAATGCAGCCATTGGATCGCCATCTTCTTTCGTCTTCACAATCATGACGCCGACGATTGAAGCGAGCAGTCCGAGCGAGCCAACCACAAGCGGGAACAGCACGCCGCGTACACCAAACCACGGCCACAACATCACACCAAGAATCATCGAGCCAAGATTTTCGGCAGCGGTGCTTTCAAACAGATCGGCGCCACGACCCGCGCAATCGCCAACGTTGTCACCAACGAGATCGGCAATGACCGCGGGATTACGCGGATCATCTTCAGGAATTCCCGCTTCAACTTTTCCAACGAGGTCAGCGCCGACGTCAGCTGCTTTTGTGTAAATACCGCCGCCGAGCTGTGCAAACAATGCGACGAAAGATGCGCCGAAACCGAATCCAACGATAAGGAATGGAACCTTGCGGGCCCATTCTTGCGGATCCATTCCACCAAGAGGCATCGATGAAACAAGTGCGTACAGTCCGCCAACGCCGACCAGCGACATTGCGACGGTAAACAACCCCGAAACCGCTCCGCCGCGCAGCGCAACACGCAGCGCGTCGTTCAATGAATTCGTTGCAGCAGCGGCCACTCGAATGTTCGTGCGGATCGAAACCCACATTCCCATGTACCCTGCGATTCCCGAACACAGTGCGCCGAGCACAAACGAGCCGGCCATTGCGAGCGCGAGTACCTGCGGATTCTGCACGGGGTCATTCGCGTTCGGCGTGCGCAGAAACGCGTACCCAACGTAAAGCAACGCAGCAACAACCAGCGCGAGCGGAGTGATCGTCTTGTATTGGCGCGAAAGAAACGCTTCGGCGCCCTCCTGAATGGCGTTCGAGATTTTCTGCATGGCTTCGGTGCCACGCCCATTGCTCAAAACCCATCGTGACAACCAGATGGCGAACAAGAGCGCAATTGCGCTCGAGCCAAGAATCAGTGCTACAAGCTCGTTTGAATTTGGGGGCACGCTGCTATGCTCGTCGGGGAATGAAGGACTACAACGG
>JBDUAX010000628.1:0-2251 GCA_040004455.1 Gemmatimonadaceae bacterium | reverse complement strand
GGCAATCGACGCCTGTTGATCGGCCAGGAACCAATCCTTGTACTCGCCCCAATCTGCCTGTTTGATTGCATCAGCAACCGACAACCCCTTGTCGTGCAGACGTTTCACTTCGGCGTTCACCGCGATCAATGCTTCTTTGAACTTGATCAACTCTTCGCGCGACGCTTTCGGTTCTTCAATGAAACCGTGACCGGGAACGTATTGCTTCACGTTCATCGCCAGCGCTTTGTCGACTGTTGCCACCCATTCCGTTGGATACGCCGAGCGCATGGCCGGAAACACGCGATTCAGATAGACCTCGCTCATGAACAGAATGTTTTCCTTTGGCAGGTGCACCATGATGTCGCCCCCCGTATGTGCGCGACCCAAATTCAAAACATCAACGGTCGTTCCACCAACATCAATCGATTCTTTGTTGCTCGCCATGGCAACCGGTGGTACAACGACAACACGCCGCGCTGGTGCCGTGGTTCCATTCGTTTTCGCAGTTGCTACTGCGCGCTCATTGGCGGCGTCCGCCGAAGCTTTGTCTTTTTCCAATTGCGCTTTTGACGCGGCACTTACAACGAATGTAATTCCCGTTGGCAGCACCGAATTTCCGGCAGTGTGATCACCGTGATCCGACCCCACGATGTACCACTTGATTGGTTGGAGCGTGACCGTTTTGATCTTGTCCAACATGGTTTGTGTGGCCTGCGTACTGCCCTGTCCATCCGCAATGAGCACACCCTTTGTGCCAATCACGATCAGTGAAACGGTGGTGAACCCCGGTGAGCGAATTTCTTCGTAACCGTACACGTTGTTCGTAAGCTTCACGAGCCGCGGAAAGTCCGTCGGCCTGAGACCGCGTTTTACCGGGTCCGCAGTGCGAACTTGCGCTTGGATCGGTGTGGCCACTGATACCGCCAACATTGCCAATGCCAACACGATTGCCGCCGAAACGGGCGGGCGTCGATTTGTTTGCATGCGTGATCACGGAGGTGAGTGAACTAAACCAAAGGAGGCGCCTTGCGACGCCTCCTTCCTATAATGTACCGGGCGGTCTGGATTCGCCCGGCTGCTCGGGTGCCGCGTCGAAGCTGCAAAGCGACAGCGCCATGAGTGGTCTCCCGCTTCATGCTAAATTATCTCGTCCTGCCACGGTATTCCCGCGCACCAATGCCCACCATTCCCGCTCAACGAGCGAACCGCTGCGCGAGTATTTAAAGAGAGCCCCAGACTGTACCCATCGGTGTCCTCCCACCTCAAATCATGCCTAGAGTCTTTATTTCGGCGCTGCGTTCCGCTCGTTTGACACTGCTGGCGGCCATTTCAATTGGTGCCGCATTTCCAGCAGGGATGTCGGCTCAGGCCAAACTCTCCGCCGACGAAATCAAGTCGTTGGCGGTCGTTCAGGTCGCAATCGGAGTGGTGCAGGATTCTGTCGACAAGGAACTCGCTCTGCCCCGTAACAAGACGTTGTCGATGCAGAAAGAGCTGCGCGAAAAGATGCGCACGCAGGTAGGCGCAATTCTCACACGCGCTCAACTCAGCGATTCCGTTTACCAGCGCCGGCGCTTCCTGGTCAGCACCGACAGCGCATCACGCAAAGCGTTCGATGCCGCTGTTGTCGTGCTGTTGGGTCAACCATTGCCGGGCCAGGTTGCCGCAGTGCCGATTCCGGCACCGACCATGGCCGTACCAGCCAACGCGATGGGAAATCATATCGGCCACGTCGTGAACAGTTTCAACGATACTCCCGACAAAACCGGTTTCCACACGATGGCCATGAACGAGGCAAAGGTCGCGCAGCAACACGCGGCACTCGCCATGCGCGCGCCAACCAACCTTGCGATGATGCAATTGCACGCCGGTCACATTATCAACGCGCTGGACCCGACGATTGTCACGGCAGGCCCGGGCAAGCAGTACGGTGTAAAGAAAGCCGCAACGAACATGGCCACGCACATCGAGATGGCGGGTAAAGCGGAGGGCTCGAATCCAACCGCATTGCTGCATTCAGGACATGTCGCAGCCGCTGCTCGTAGCACCGTTGCGCGCGCCGACGAAATCATCGCCCTCGCACAAAAGATTCAGGCAGCAACCGACGCTCCGGCCGCGGCGGCATTGCTCGCGCAAATCGTGCCGCTGTGCGATCAACTCATTGCGGGGTACGACGCAAACAAGTATGGAAAGATCGACGTCGCGGCGCCGGAAGGTGGTTTAACGCAAGCGCAGCAGCACATTGCATTGATGCTCGCACCGGAAAAAA
>JBDUAX010000219.1:0-7489 GCA_040004455.1 Gemmatimonadaceae bacterium | reverse complement strand
GCCCTTCCCATTGATCCATGTGCAGCCACACCGTGTGTCCGTCGGCGCGCGCAAATTTCGTGTAGACGTTTACGAAGGGTTGCACCCAATAGTCGCCGGCTGGAATGTCATGCAAACTCTGCACCGGAAAACCAAACGTGCCGGCATCTATTGTCGTGGCGGCACCGGCAGCGAGGTTGTCGATGTTCGCGCCAAAAAGCGGAACTCCCGTTTCGCCGGTTTGCTGAATGGGAGTTCGGCGAGCGTCGTTCGTGCGACTCATTGCGACATAAACGCGGCCAGTAATCGGCGCCGCGTGCGCCCCCTTGCTAAAGGAAATCTCGAATCGCGGACCGGGAATGGCTTGCGCGATCAATGCGAGAGGATTCGCTGTGACCAGCATCGCGGCAGCCAAGGCGAGAACGAATTTTCGTGAGGTTTTCATGGGCCGAAGTTAGCTCTGTTCTGATGTGTTGGCGACCGCTGATTGTGCGCTGTGGCCCGGAGCACGCACAGGACGCGATTAAGCCACTCGTCGATCTCGCGCACGCACCATCGGCTACTTCGCTCCCACGCCCGAAAGAATTCGGCGTATCTCCGCCATGTCGGCGGGTTTTGCGAGATGGAAGTCGAAACCGGCTTCGCTTGATCGCCGACGGTGCTGCTCACTTCCCCAACCCGTGAGAGCGACGAGCACAACTCGCTCACCGCCCGCCTTGCGCCGAATTCGCGACGCCAGCTTAAAGCCGTCAATGTCGGGCAACCCAATATCAAGAAACGCAACGTCCGGCAGGCTGTCGTCCAGCGTTCGCATCGCTTCGGTTGCGCTGAATGCAGGAATAGCCTGGTGCCCGTGAGCTTGCAGAATCTTTGCGAAACTTTGCGCCGCTTCAACGTTGTCGTCGACAACGAGAATTTGCAGCGGCCGCGTTATCTTTGCGATATCGTCAGCAAAATCCGCATCATTTGTTGCAATTTGTTCGATGTCACTCGCAACGGGCAGTAGCACTGTGAACGTGCTCCCCATATTCGGCCCACCGCTCTCGGCACGGATGGTGCCTTCGTGCAGCAGAACCAGCTGCTTGGCCAATGACAATCCGATGCCCAGACCATCGCGCGATCGCTCAATTGTGTAGTCGATTTGCGCAAATTTTTCAAAAATGCGCACCAGCATGCCGGACGGAATTCCAATGCCATTGTCCGTGATGCGAATAACAACTTCCTTTCCGTCTCGCGCAACATCGAGTGTAATGCGACCCGCGTCGGGAGTGTACTTGGCGGCGTTGTGCAGCAGGTTTCCCACCACTTGAATCAATCGCGTACTGTCTGCAACCACGATCAGGTCAGATTCCGGAACCCTCAGTCGCAACTCGTGCTTTGCCGATTCAATCGCCGGGCGAATGACCTCCACCGCGCCAGCTATAATGGACTGGATGGAAACGGGTTTCAGTTTGAGTTCGACTTTACCTAAACTGACGCGGGAAATATCGAGCAGATCGTCGATGAGGCGAGTCATGTTGACAATTTGTCGTTCCATCATCACACGAACTGCCTCAACTGCGGCGTCCATGCTCGTTGCCGGTCGAAGCAACTCGAGGCCATTTCGCACCGGAGCAAGTGGATTGCGCAACTCATGCGCAAGCGTTGCCAGAAATTCGTCCTTGCGGCGATTGGCATCACGCAGCTCATCCTCGGCCTCGCGCTCGCTCGTGCTATCGTGCGCAAAGCTCAGCACGAATTCGACGTTACCTTGCTGATCGAGTTCAGGCACCAGCAGACCCGTGTAGTGGCGCAGGCCGGTGGGAGTTTCAATTGAAAATTCCGTGCGTTGATGCTGCCCCGTTGCGAACACCTTCTTGATTTGTAACTCCCAATGGGCAGCGAGTGGTTCCGGCGTTCCCATTTCCCGATGCGTCTTGCCAACATACGCACTCGGCTTGAGTCCGGTGGCAGTCTCGATGGCAGCACTCACAAATACGTGTCGCAGAGTTTTGTCGAACCGAGTCAACACGTCGGGCGAATTGTCGGCAAGCGTTTGCAATTCACGCTGGCGTCGTTCCAGAGTTGCCGCAGTCGCACGCTCTTCGGTTAAATCCGTGTTCGTTCCAAACCACAGCTTGATGAAGCCGTGCTCGTCTCGAAACGGATTAACCCGAGTCAGAAACGGGCGATACTGTCCGTCTTTGCCGAGCAGCGGGAAGACCATGTTGAATGTGTCGCCCGATGAAATTGAATTGCGCCAGCGCTCTTTGACGGCAGGCAGCAATTCCGGATCGTGAACTCTTGTCCATCCCCACCCCTGCATGTCCTCAAATTTTGTACCGGTGTAGTCATACCAGCGTTGATTGTACCAGAAAATGCTTCCCGTACTATCCGCCATCCATGCCAGGTGAGGAATTGTCTCAGCGAGCTGGCGGAAACGACGTTCACTTGAAAGTTCTGCTTCGACGGAACGACGCGCTTCCGAAACATCGGTAAACGTCACGACAATTCCGTCCAAACGTCCATCCGTGGTGAGATACGGAAGCACTCGTCGCACATACAATGTGCCATCGCGCATGCGCACATCGGTCTCAATTGCGCGCTCCGCCTTGTGTACGACGTCCGCGTTGGGCAGCGGGGGCATGAACTCCGCCTTGTGCGTGAAGTGTTCGAGCGGCCGTCCAACATCGTTTGGAAACAGGTTGTAAATCGCACTGGCGGTTGGCGTCACGCGCCGCACCTTGCCGTCGTTGTCCAGAAACACCGTCGGGATTTGCGTACTGATTAACAAATTGGTCAAATCACTGTTGGTCAATTCCAGCGATTCGTTTGACCCCTGCAATTCATCTTTCGACGTTTCAAGTTCTTCGTTTGACGACTGCAGTTCCTCGTTCATCGACAACAGCTCTTCGTTGGACGACTTGAGTTCCTCATTGACCGCTTCGAGGTCCTGCACCGTGCGATGCAACTCCTCGCGGGTGGACGCCAAATCGAACTCGAGGCGCTCAATCAATGCAAACGAAGTTTCCGAATCATGAAACGCCGCCTGCGACCCCGCGCCTTGCAATGCGTTGGCGGAATTTGCTGATACCGGGTGCCCTGCCGGTTGAAAGACAATCAGGAAGAGACCGGCAGTGCTGTTCGCTGCCTCCATTGGATCGACGGTTACAGTAATGCGTTGCAATCCGTCGTGCGTTTCCAGTGTTCCGCCGTGATGTACAACCCGCTTGTTGAGCGCGACCGACTCGCGCAACGCCGCGCGCACGGGCATGCGCAACCCTTCTTGCACCAGCCGCGTCACACTGTTCACAAACGAACCAGCAGAAACCGTCAGATACTCTTCGAGACCGTCAGAGACCGCAACAACCTGCCCTTCATCATTTACAACCAGTCCCTTCGGCGTATATCCGTCGGCCAACTGTTGCTGCATCGAACGAAGGATTTCCGATTCGCCACTCGCACCGTTCGTCGAGGGGAAACTCGACAGGCTACTGTGACGCAGGCGAATGGGAGGCAATCGTTTTGAGGTGCCAATGCGCACTGAAATTCGATGTTTGACGTCGACCGGCTGAAACAGGTCCTGATGCGTCGTGAGTGATTCCGCAGGACCGAGAAACAAGAAACCGTTTGGACGAAGGGCGTAATGGAACAGCGGAATGACGCGTTGGTACAGCTCTTCTCCCAGGTAGATCAATAAATTGCGACACGAAACCAGATCGGCATTGGAAAACGGCGGATCGTTAATAACGTTGTGTCTCGTGAACAATACAAGATCGCGAATTTCCTTCGTGACTTGAAACGATGTACCGGAACGAGTAAAGAATCGCTCGATGCGTTCGGGAGAAACGTGCGCCAAACGCGCGGCAGGATAGCGGCCACGGCGCGCGACTGAAAGCGCGCGATCGTCCAGGTCGGTCGCGAAAATCTGGATCGGGTTCACCGCTTTGATTTCATCTGCGACTTCACGAAACAGCATTGCCATCGAATATGCTTCTTCACCGGTTGCGCAGCCGGCCACCCAGATACGTACCGATTCATTGGGGGCATGCGCGCTGAATATTTTCGGAATAACGGTGGTTAATGACTTGAAGGCATCCGTGTCGCGAAAGAATGCGGTTACGCTCACGAGCAGGTCGTTAAACAAACGCTCCGCTTCGGCACGATCGTTCGTAACGCGATCGAGATAGTCTTTCGCGGAGTAAATGCGCACCAGGTGCATACGCCGAAGCGTGCGGCGCACCAACGTACTCGGTTTGTATTCCGCGAAATCGTTCCCAGTCACTTCGCGCAGCACACCGCACAGAGCGGGCAACACCTCTTCAACGTCTTCGTACAGCGCCGAGGTCGTGCGCGGCCGGCCTTCGGCAATGAGCGGCTCGGCGTGCTCCAGAACGACTGCCGGCAACTCGGCGACAGTAACACGAGCTACAACGGGCTCGGCCTCCTCGGCCCAGCGCATGATTCGACGAAACGAACCGCCCGGTTCATTCTGTACCAATACGAGTCCACCGGCTTCTGCAATGCGCCGCATTCCCGATGCTGACGCGCTTTCTTCACCCAAAGCGCTCGCGAACACAATTACGCAACTTCTGCGCCCCTGGTCGGCAGCAACCGATATCAGAAAAGCACTGACATCGCCGGGAGAAACGTGCCCATCGGATGCAAAATGGAAGGTGCTATCGCGCAGTTCATGCACGCTCTTGCGTGCGAGAAAATAGGCAGCGTTTGCTTCTACGATTCCGTCGTGAGCAGCGATTCCGACATTGAGTCTGGTAGTGCCAATTGCGCGTGACCGGAATGAATCGCGATCCACATCGGCCAGGCCATCCTCTTCAAGCAGCACGAACGAAACGCCCTGATCGGGTGCGATCGCTTCTAACAACGCCCGAACTGAATCCGCCTCGTTGGTATCGAAGAGAACCGTTGCAACAACAAACGGCCGCGAGGCGACAAGCGAGGTCATGTCAGATGGATCTCAGTGCGCGTTAGGATACAGGCAATGTCTGAGATACCGGACGAAAACGCCAGTCGCAAACGGGTTCCCAACGCAAGTCCCTTTTCTATTGCCGTTAGGAAGTTGCTTGAAAAGCTGCCATTCTGTGACTTTCTACCACCGTTCAAAACGATGATGAGGCCGCGCAATCACATCGTCTGAGTGCGCTGAATCACGTCAAATAACACACCGAACGGGTCACGCAAATACACTTCCCCTGGTGCATGTGGACCACTTGGGACGGTGGTGCACCCCGCCTCCTGTAGCGATTTAAGGGCCGCGGCGCGATTGGGCACATCAAATGAGGGCACTATCTGTTCGTGCGTGGGTGCGGAATCGCGCAACAGAAAGAAGCGCAGCGGTCCGCTCACTAATTCCACGCCATCAGCGTCGCGTTTGACCACGTAGCAGCCCAATAAATTCACGTAGAATTCAGCGGCAACGTCCGGATCCTTTACGTGAACCGCGATTTCGTTGTTCGCGCGAATTTCCATAGTTGGCTCCGACAGCGATGCGTACAAAGCGAGGTCTCTGAACACTCCCTGGCGTTGATTATATCGACGTTGAACCCCTTCAAACTGCATGCCGATTTTTTGCATCACACGGCCGGATGCAGGGTTGTGCGTGTAATGCCTTGCCTCGATGCGATTGAGCCTGAGCTCACGAAACGCCCATTCCACCAGCGCGGCGCACGCTTCCGTGACGTAACCGCGACCCCAGTACGGAACGCCAACCCAATAACCAAGCTCCGCGCGACGGTGAGTCGGCACAAGAGACAGGCCGACAGCGCCAATGAATTCATCAGGTGCGGATTGATGACGCTCTCCTTCACGCGGCAGCGCGATTGCGAACGTCACTCCAGTTCCCTCATCGCGCTGTGCATGCCGTTCCCTCACCCATTGCTCAGCAAGCCCTTCTGGATACGGGTGCGGAATGGTCAAGGTCATTTCCGCAACACGTTTGTCTCCTGCCAGCAAATGCATCTGCTCCACATCGCGATATTCTGGTGCGCGCAGAATGAGGCGATTCGTTCGCAATACGGGTTGCGCTGGGAATCCGCCGCTCATTGCAATTGCTCCAATAAAAGGACGTCCGGCGTTTCACTCCCTGACCATCGATATTCGAGGTGCACGCCTTGTTTTACCGGCGGAATAATTCTGGGTTTGTAAATCACCACGAATGTTCCCGTCGAGTGTCGCACACTGTCGTAGATAATCCCTGATGCGCCCGAATCTCGTCGAACTCGTTCGCCAAATGGTTGCGATTTCGTGTAAGAGTTGCCGTCGTACAACTCCGGATGGCGAGCAATCGTTCCGCGCACATCAACGAATCGCGCGTCGAGCGAGTGCGTTAGTTCGCGCATTGAAACCGTCGCATGCATTTGCAGGCCCGCCGATGCTTTGATTCGTAATGTCTGGTGGTAAACGGTTTCTGCAATCGCTGTGTTACGCGAGCGCGCCGCGTACCACGCGCCGAGCTCACCTTGTGTGAAACGTCCGCCGTCGGGTGATGCGTGCAGAAATGACGCCATTACCACGGTCGCGCCGGGTACTCCCACCAGCCAGTCCTCCTTCAGCAACATACGTGCGCGGCTCAGCGGTAACTGGAGGCGGTCGTTGGTGAAACTCTCCAACTTCATCGCGGCAATTGCGTCGTCTGGTGAAGACACGGTGTCGAAGACGCCGATTGGCGGGAACTGCGATGGCACCAGCCGATATCCGGTGCCACGAATGCGCGCGAGTGCGAAGCCTTCAAAATTTGTCGTCGCAACAGTCGATGCAGCGGTTGTCGATTTTTCGCTCATGGCCAGCCACCGCGCCACGCGTCGAGGTAACGACGTACTGCGTACAAATCGTCAATCGAACCGTTCAACATGCGTTCCAGTGGTGAACGCGCTGCGAAAATCGATTCGCTGTTTGCGCCGCGCAACCAACGCGTGCCGGTAGCTTCATCGGAGAAGATGAGGCGCAGCCCTTTGTAGATGCCGAGCACCAGCGAGAGTCGCTCCAGCTGATCGCGCGAAAGTTCACCTATTTTTCCGCTCCGCCATTTGTGATACGTCGAGTCGGCAATGTCACCCAATAATCGCGTGCGCTCGTTGACTGTGAGCTGCCATTGGTCGGCGAGGGCCAGGAATGTCCGGAAGCCTGCGGAGCCGAGTGAGGCGCGCTCGTCGGGGGCGAGGGATTCTAGTCGGTTGGGGGCGGTTTGGGCGTCAGGGTTCTCTGAAGGAGAGGGCGCGGGGCCGATGGGGCGAATTGGGCGGACTATTGCCATGGGGCTGTCTCCATATATGGAGATAGTATCCCGCGGTATAGAAACTTCAAGGGCAATGTGTCGCGAACAGCCAATAAGAGCTCATGAAATTTGCGGTGCTTTCCCCTTCGGCTTCCCCAGTGACCGTGCGCTTACCCTCCGGTCCGCCTCAAAAACCGCATCCACTCTTGACACCATACCGACCGGTCGGTATCGTAGATTCGTGCCCAATTACGCCGCCATACCCCTCGCCAACACCCGCGACCGCATTCTCCTCTC
>JBDUAX010000012.1:0-24805 GCA_040004455.1 Gemmatimonadaceae bacterium | reverse complement strand
CTGCGTTGAAAACGCACCGGTGGCCTGGGCGAATGTTACGTAGTGCGCCGTCCAGGTGGCTTGTTCGTGATTGTCAAAGTCGATACAGAAGAGATCGAAGGTGGTAGCGGGGGTGCTGAACGGCGCCCGGCTAGCAAGGTAGGCTCCGGTAAAGGCGCCCTGTACTTGATCGCCACCTAAGTCCTTTACGCCTTCGAACTTGAGTGCTTCTGTTTGTGCAGACGCGATGGACGGCAGCGCGAGCGCCGCAGCCAAAGCCAGTGTGGTAAGACGATTAAGTCTCATTTGAGGTGAACTCCTATTGAAGCGGAATACTTGATTCGTGTTGACGCACTAACATACGGATTCCCTGCTGTGCTCGCAATCACGTATCGCAAAATGCCAACTGGAATTTGTGTTAAGAAATCACAGTGCATGCGTCACGACATTTCTCGTGTCGATTGTTGCCAGTTGACTGGATCAAAAACGCCGCATACTCGAGAGGAGTGTGCGGCGTTTCAATTGATCTGATGCCTACTTTTGAACTAGTTCACCGTAAGAGTGAAGACTGATCCGAAAGTCTGATTAGGCGACGACGATCTTGCGACGACGGCGGGCCAGTGCGATACCGACGAGGCCAGCAGCGAAGAGCGCGTACGTTGACGGCTCTGGAACGACGCTGTTACCGCCAGTGGTGCCGTCGTTGTAGATGAAAACCTGCTTGAAAGCGTAGGAAGAATTGCTGTTGTAGGCGTTAGCGTCGATGAGAACGTGGAAGCCGTCGAAATAGTTGGCCGCCAAGGGACCATCAATCGCGTTGAACGCGTTGGTCCGCCATGTGCTCCACGTGCCGAAATGCGTTTTAGGATCGCTTGAGAACAGCGACCAGATCGCTCCGTGAATGTCGTCCCACGAGCTCGTTGCATTCAGTGCAAACTGATTCGACAACCAGGCTGCGGCTTTCAAATCGCGCAGATAGTCCGCTGTCGAAGTGCCGGTGTAGCTGCCAGCGGTGCTTTTGTACACACCACCGCCAACGCCGCCGACGGGCTTCACGCCCGTTAGCACACGTGAGAGAGCGTAGAAGCTCGTGTTTGAGTAGGCGACCGATGCCACATCGTTCGTTGCCTGTGCCAATGAGTTATTCCAGGTATTCCACTGGGTGTTAGCTGTTGGTGCCCCATTGTCAGAATCAATGCAAAAGATGTCGAACGGCGTTGTGGCAGCACCTGTGCTCGCCTGATAGGGTCCGACCGTGACGTTACCACCGCCACCGACAAGCGCGACCGAAGGGTCGCCGGCTTTGGTACCCCGGTAATAGTAGTTGGCGGCAACGGCCTGGGCGCTTGCCAACGACGGCAACGCGAGGCTGGCGCCAAGCGCCAGCATTTTGATTCGAGTGAGCTTCATGAAGCGGTCCTTTTTGACGGATGGAGCCGAGGGGTGTGTTGTCGGGAGCTTACCTAGCAATTCCCGGGCCAGAGGTGAAATGGCTTTGTGACAATTATTACCGAGCTCTTCAGTACCGATCGATTTTGTAACTTATTTATTCACAACACCTTACGAGACCAATTTGACCTATTTACCACGTGTATGCGCACCAGAAACGGATGAGTTAAAACTTTAGCTGTTGTGATAATGCCACATACTGTGGTATCAAAACACCCATTCTCTGAATAAATCAAAGCCAAACTGCCAGCGCGGCAACGAACCCGTGCCGCCAATTTGCGTGCAAGGTGACGCGCCCTGGTCCATACCGACCTGTGCAAGGAGCGTACGAGTAATTCGATACTCCGCAGAGAGCCCTCCGGTAAAGCGCAGGTCGCTTCCACCGGTAGAACCACGACAAACACCACCGTTTAATCGCAGAAATATCTTATCACCAAGTTGCTTTCCCGCGGCGACGTTGAGATTGTCGAGAAAAGCAGCTGCGGAATTCAGATTTTCCTGACCCGTTGCGGTACTGAACTGCAAGGTGTTCACAACGGGCAACAACTTTTGCAGACGTCCGCCAATTGCATCACCAAAAGTTGGGAGCAAGACACTGCTTACCGCCTTTACCGTGCTTTGACTCTGTCCGGGTAATGCGAAAGTCGGAGCTCCGAAAATCAAGAGCGATATGACTTCGTTTTCGGGTGCCCCGCTGAACACCTCGTCTTCGGTTGAGAGCGCAAGGTTGAGCTTGTCAAAGGTGCCAGTGATGGCAACATGTATTGGTGTCTCAACGCCACCGCTCACGCGCACGACGTGCGTCGCGTACACGCCGACGGTTGGTGCGATCGATTCATTTCCGTAGAAACGCACCTTACCTGAATCGACCGTGAAGGTGCGCTTCACCGCATACAAGTCGAGTTGGTACGTGCCGCGATTTGCAAGCACCTCTCCGTCGAATGCCAACAAACCGTCAGCGCCGGTTTTGATA
This sequence comes from Gemmatimonadaceae bacterium, assembly GCA_040004455.1. Taxonomy (GTDB): domain Bacteria; phylum Gemmatimonadota; class Gemmatimonadetes; order Gemmatimonadales; family Gemmatimonadaceae; genus Gemmatimonas. Next base: position 22,404 of record JBDUAX010000012.1, on the reverse strand, counting down.
TCAAGCGCACCGCCGAGTTTGATCGCTGCCTCAGGTGTTCTGATCCAAACTTCGTCACCAAGGGACAACGACGCCTGCGTGACGTTCATATGCTGGCCGAGCCGAGTGAGCGGGGCCATCGTGCCCGATGCGACGGGCACTTCGGTTGCACCAAGAAGTTCGCGCGCTTGCGCACTGCCGAGATCGAGAGCGCTTCGTGCCCCTAGAGGATCGGCAACGAGATTGGCTTTAGGCACGAACAGGGACGCCGCCACGTCGGGACGCTTGAGGGGGCCTTTGGCGGAGATGCTTCCGCTGAGCACAACGTCGGTACCGTCGGACTGCTTGGCCATGACTGCGTTGTTCGCAATGAGCGAGGCTTCAACGCTGGCAGGCTTGCCGACCGGAAACTTCAATACGCCGGTTATTCCAACGGTGTCGACCGCGTGGTCGCCGCTGCGGAAACGGAATTGCTCGACGGTTAATTGATCTTCCTGTGCCGTGAGCACGACGCGTCCTTCAATGGGATTGATACCGAGGGCGTCAATTGTGGCGCCGAAGTTCTCGAGCGTGAGCCTGCCGGTTCCGATTGGATGATCGACGGTTCCGCTGACGGCCAGTTTTCCGTTCAAGACGCCCTGAAGCTTTGTCACGCCCTGTACGAGATTCGGCAGCTTTGCCAATAGCAAAGAGTCAGCGACAATTTCGGCGTCGAGGTTGTCCGACAGCAATCGTTTGTCGACAGCGCGAAGCGCAAGATCAATCGGCACTCGTGCTTCGGCTCGCAGGCTGCTCCGGACAGAATCGGCCAGCACCGCGTGCGCAACCATCCGCCGGTTCTCATACGAGGCATCAATGACAAGTGGCGGGGCAATTGCGGCGTCGGTACCAACAGAGTCAGCGCGCATGTTCAGTGCCAGCAGAGGCGCGTCGCGCGTTCCGGACAGCTTTGAAGAACCGGAAAGCAAACCGTGATACGGCGTCGTGGAACCAGTTGCAAATGACGCGACTTCGCCGGCCGGGAAACGCTCAAGGCGCAGATCGCCGAGAATTGCACCCGAAACTGGAATGTCTGCGCTCAGCGCCAGCAAACCGTTTTTGTTTGACTTGGCCAGCAGCGAATCGACACGAATGCCGCGCGCATCACTCACAATTCGCACCTGATTGGAGTTTGTCCAGAACGCGTCGCTGTAATTGAAGCGCAGAGAATCCATTGTTACGGCGAGCACGTCATCCTTGCGCGTGAACGCACCGCGCACGCGCAGGGCGGTGGTGTCGCGCGCGACGACGTCAATGCGGAGCTTGCCGCCGGTCGGGCTGGCACTATCAATACGAAAGGCCGCACTTGCCAAACGAATGCGACCGATGCCGGTGATGTCGTCCACGGTAGCGGTTGCATTGAAATGCGGGTCATTCGGCAAACCGGTTGCACCAAGAGAACCGAACACGCGACGCAATTGAATTGCACCCACCTGCACCGCGCGTGCGCTAAGCGAAGCGTTAGCGCCGAACCTTGGCAACGATCCCACCATCACTGCAGATCCGGACAAATCTCCTTTCAACGTGTCACTGGCATAGCTGCGCAGTGTTGCGGCCAGAGTGGTGTCGACCGCTTGCAGCATGCTGGCCAGTCTTAGCAACTCCGGACGCGCGGCATCGAGGGAATCGGCCTGCAGTTCAAAAATGAGCGTGTCTGAAGCAACGCTGTCACGGGCAAGTGCGCCGTGCGAATTCATGGTGATACCGCCGAGTATTGCAGTAGCGGAGTCGACATGCATGCGTTCGGCATCGAGACCGCCAGTTCCGCGCAGCTTGAACTCCGGGCGATTTTCAGCGGCGGCCTGTTTCAGATCGGTACTGACTTCGGCGTGCGAAATGCGAATGGTCGAGTCGCGCAATTGTTGCGCGTCGACCTGGAAATTGACCGATCCATTGAGAGCGGTTTCAGGCACATCCTTGCGCGCCAACCAGTGACGTAAATCAATTGAGGCCAATTCGGTGTTGGCCTGCACCATCCACACGCTGTCGCGCAAACTGGCAAGACCACTTCCCTGCACTTTGTCGGCCCCATTTACCAACGTCGCTTTCCACTGAAGGGAATCGAGAAACCCCGTAGCGCTGACGGTGCCACGCAATGTCGGCGTAAGCGGAAACGTTGAGTCGATACGAACGAAAGCCAGTAGCGTAATTGGATCGAACAATAGCTCAGTGTTGATGAACGGCACTTTGTTCGCATAGCGCGCTTCTGCGCTCCCCGTTACGTGCGACGCATTTCCAGCGGCGTCGGTCCACAACAGATCAAGTTGCGGAACGATCGCTTGCTTGAGATCGGCGCTGGCAATGCTCGCTGTGCCTTTGATAATACCGTCAACTGGTGGCATTGATGGCGCAATGTTGCGCGCTGTGCGAAGGTCGACGCTGAAGTCAGCGACGTTGACACTCCTGGCCGTCGGTGACGCGCCGAAGCCAACCTGACCACTCGCAACGATTGAAGATTGCGCGCCTGGAACGCGATCATCATCAAACACGCCGTCAACGTGGTCAACAAAAAATGACGTGAGCGGTCCGCCTCTTTTCGCAACGAGATGCCCATGTAACGTGCCCTTGATTGATTCGGGCACCGCGTCATATGAAAGTCGTCGCAGCAACTCGGTGCGAAGCGGCTCGAATGAGAGATTCACATTCTGCAACAACATGTCTGCAACACGGGACACCACGGTGATATCGCCCGTGACATGCGATTGCATTGCCGAGACATCCAAATTTGAAAGCGAATATTCGGCATCATCCGCGCTGGCAAGCGTACGCATCCGCACTTGCGCGCTTCCCTTGCCATCGGTTGGAAGCACATCCCAAATCCAGCCGAGGTCAGACAGGGCCGCTTTCGCATCGACGAGAACGTCGTAACGAACAGCACCAGGCAGATTCCAATTCACTTTGCCTTTCGCGCTCGCTGTAGACGCGGGCAACGCGACCGATGGCAAATCAAGCAATAGCGAATCGGGTGTCCAGTGCAGGTTGCCGCCGGCCTGCACAATGCGCACCGCCGGATCGGAAATAGTTCCGCCGAGTGTGTCGAGTTTGAGTGATGAAAGTTTTTTCCCAGGTACCTGAACCATCACTTCATGCGACACAACGCGCGGCAGAATGATTTCTCTACTCTCGAGGAATCCCTGCGGAACGACGGCGATTTTGTGAAGACTCTTACGCAGCGCGATTACACTGTCACGAGCGGCACCCTTGAAGAAATCATTGGGCGCCCACGGATACTGCATGTCAATTTTTCCGTCGGACAGCCGAACGGCATCGATGCGAATGTCGTCGCCAAAACTCTTGAGATGCGGTCCAGTGCTGGGAGGACCGCCGCTGATGATGTACGAAATATTCCACGCACCAACAAAGCCGCGTTTGAGATTGAGCTGCACTCCGCGCACATCGAGATCGGTGATGTGAACGGCTTTGTCGAGCAATTCGGAATATGCGAGTTTGCCGCGCACTTCATTGATGTGCAGGACTACAACACCGGCAGTGTCGAGCAAGGAAACGTCGGTCGCGTAAATGCCATCGGAAGACAATTCTCGTAGCACGCCAACCTTCAATTTTCCGCGTCCGTTAAACGCACCGTTTGCCGAGTCGATGGCCCATGCGATGAACTGTTCGCGTCCCCATTTTGTTTGGGTAACGACGAAATACGCAGAAATAGTTCCCAGCATCGCCGTGCCGACAAGAATTGCGATGGCCCAACCCCAGCGACGACGAGCGGCCATCAGAACGCTTGACCGAGGCTGAAATGGAATACGAAGCGAGAGAAAATGCTGCCAGTAAGCGGCCGATAGCTCTCAGGGCACTTGCTCAAGTCGAGGGACGCGACGCCTGTTGTCGCAAGCGGAATTAAATTGCCCGGGCTAACGCACTGAATCGCGCCAGAAGTTTTTCCGTCGGCGGTGGTGCCCGTGAAATACAAAGCGCGTCCCGCGACTTGCTCGTACGGGTTGTAGCCAACATCGACGCGAAACGGGCCAAGTGGCGTATCGAGCCGTGCGCCGAAGCCCGGCGTAACGCGTACATCGCGCCAGTGGAAAATCTGTTCACCCGCTTCGTACACCGTGCCGGCATCAGCGAAAAGCGCAATTTGCAACTTGTCAGTTGGCCAACGCACTCGTCGACGCCATTCGAGGTTGCTGACAACGAGCGCCGTACCACCACGCGGCACAACGAGATTGTACAAAGTTGCAGAGTCCTTCACTTCGAGATAATGCTGCCCGTTGCGAACTGTGTCGACGAGTTTTGAGAAGTCCTTGAAGGCATACACAACGGGGCCGAGCAAGTTCTGTTGAAAGCCGCGTACCGAACTCTGACCGCCGGCAAAAAGTCGTTCCTGCTGCGGAATGAGTGCCGAGCCGTTGATAACGGGCGCATCTGGCGCAAAGACGCGCGAGATTTGAACGCGGGCGGCGATGACACCGCCAAAGAATGGGGTGTAGGCCGAGGTTTCCGACGTGCCGCGATAGAAGTGAACGGTTTGTTTGGTGCTCGTCGACGTGATGCCAGCGCGAAGCGCGCCGCGCAAGCGCGAACCATACGATGGATTCGCAGTGTTGTTGGTTCGATCGTGCGTGAGTGAAGTACTGAGCACGCCAACGCCGCGACCGAAGAGCGATACATCTTCGTTGTCGGGCTGGCACAAACCGAAACGTGTACAAGAAACGAGTGGGTCGCTGATGGTGCGACCGCGTTCGTATTGGATCCCTGGGGTGAGGACTGTGCGGCGCCAGGCGGTGGAGCTCAATTCGAAGAGACCGCCGATTTGTGTTTCGCGCAAATAGGCACGGGGTTCACCTCGACGTTCACTGTACAAGCTGGCAAGGGGTGCGAACGGCCAACCGAAGAAGCGCGTGTTTGACGTTGTTGCGCCAACATAGTAGTTGAGCTTTTGGCTGAACGGGTCGGTGCGTAACGATGCCGAGCAGAGTCCAGGGGAGAAATCGACAGGCGCGCCAACGCCAAGCTTGCTCGCGCGAACCGTGAAATCTGCGCGTCGGCCGGGGGAGAGAAACGCGCGATCCTGCACGCGCGCTTGCACGCGTCCGCAGTCCTGCGTGGCCCACCCCGCTCCAACTCGCGAATATTTTGTGCGTGCTTCGGCGACCGTAACTTGCAGATCGATGAGACTGTCAGCGCTACCGGGGCGCGGCGCGATAGTATCGATGAGCACCAGGCGAAACGCATCGGTGCGATACAGGTCGCGTTGTGCATTGAGCACATTGTCCGCGCGAAAGCGTTGTCCGGGGCGCAAGCGCATGAGACTCATGATGTCCGCTGAGTCGACGGTGCGCTTTTCGTCGATCCCCTGAATGCGCACGTGAATTTCAGCAATACGAAGTCTTGTTCCGGGATTAAATCCGAAGGTCAATTGCACACGGCCAGGTGTGGAATCGGAGGCCGACGCAGTATCGATGGCGATGACGGCTGAAGGTTGCTGCGCGCGCGCGTAACCTGCGTTGCGCAGGCGATCGACCACGGTGTCGACGACACCTTGTACGTGAACCCGATCGAAGATGCCGCGTGTGAGTCCGAGCAGCGGACCATCAAACGACCGACTATTGGGTTCGACGGTTGGCAAACCGGTGACAATAACAGAGTCGATGCGCGTGGCGGGGCCTGGGTTCACATCGAAGAGGAGGGTGAGACCGTCTTTCTTGCGATCGTAACGCGGTGTGACGTTGGCCAGAAACCAGCCATGTTGACGATGCAAGACTGCCAGTCGCAACGCGTCGCGTTGCACCTCGAGCGTATCAACGCACAAGTAGTGCGCCGATCGCGTGAGTTTGTCGAAAAGTGTGGGCGCCTCATTCACGATGAGCGGCGCCATTTCGACCGCGGGGAATTTTGGGGCGCCGATAAACTTCACACCAACAACCCGCTGTGATTCCGCACACCGCGCTGTGCGCGACGATGACGGTTGTCCGTTGGCCGTCGTCATGGCTACAAACAGCCCGAGCAAAGTCGGGAATAATTTCAGTGCGTATGCAGTCCGGGTAGCCATGAGGGTAGCAATCTCGTTTGGCTACAGGTTTGGCGCCACGCCGACAGGACCGAATATCCATGATCGCATTGGTGACAGTGTATGCCAGCATGGGCGTTGTTGCTAAACAAACTTCACGTAGTCTGCCCTAGGGTGCGCGCTCTCCAGCGTGTTACTTGCGGTCAGAGGCCTCGCAGGTACACTCCGCCCCGGACCTTTCGCGCATGAGATCGAGTTTGAAAAAGAAGGTGCTGCCTGGCAAATCGCCGCCTGGCCATCGGTTGCTGGGGATCTCGCTCATGATATTGCTTCCGGCGACTCATGCTTCGGCTCAAGCTCCACTCGATAGCGTGCGCCAGACAATGGCGGCTGAAATTGACACCACGAAAGTTGTGACCCCTGACTCAACAAAGCGGGTCACTGAATCGATCAACTTCGACCGGCTGGTCGATCAGGATACGTTGCAGCGCCGGCGAGCGGCGGTGACATACAGTGACGCGTACGGAACGCGGGCCATGATCCATCGCCGGTTGAGCTACGCGATGGTGCCGTTGTTTGCGATTTCGTACTTCACTGGCGACAAGCTGTTCAAGGACGGTCCCAATGCGTCGTCGTTCATCATCAACACGCATCGAGCTTCAGCAACTGCGGTTTCGGTGCTCTTCGGCGTGAACGCAGTGACTGGCGGCATCAACATGTGGGAAGGTCGCCACGATTCGACCGAAAGAAAGCGCAAATTGCTTCACTCCGCGCTGTTTTTGGCGTCTACTGCGGGGTTTACGTACGCCGGCGCCGTGTTGGCAGACCAAGCAGAGAACTCACTCGCGAAGCGCAAGGAACATCGTACGGTAAATCTCATTTCGATGGGGCTTTCCATCAGCAGCGTGTTGGTCATGATTGTTCCGCACGACTGATGGCGCCGATTGGTCTCGAACAAATCGCCGCGCTGGTGCAGCCCTTTGCAGATCTTTACGCAAACAGCAAGGCGCTTTCTGCAACGACCACTGTCGTGCATCTGGGCGGATTGCTGGGAGGCGGCGGTCTGGCAATTGCGACTGATCGAACCGTGTTACGCACATCAAAATTTGACGGATTGGCGCAACGCAACGTGCTCACTGATTTAAGTAGTACGCACAGACTCGTGGTGACAGCGCTGGTCGCGATCGTTCTGAGTGGCTTGGTGTTTTTGTCGGCCGATATCAAAACGTTTGGGGTTTCAAGAGTGTACTGGACGAAGATGGCGGTGGTCGGGCTTTTGTTGCTGAACGGGCTTCGCTTGTGGGGAATAGAGTCGCGACTCAAGGCGTCGGCTGCACTGGGCGACGAGATCGAACCATTGCCGGACAACGAGTGGCGCGCACTTCGACAGAGCGCGACGGTGAGCCTGCTCTTCTGGTTCTCAATCATGACTCTTGGCGTTGTGCTGGCCAACAGCTAAGCGACAGCGACTGCCGAACCGCTTCCTTTTCATTCCCAAGCGCAATTCCTTGAAGCATTCTTCATCGGCTCATTCAAGATCCAACGATGTACCCGCAGCCTGTGTGGGCTGCGCGAACAGCGAGCGCCGCCAATTTATTCACACTGCGGTAGCGGGTGTTGCTGCGTTGCTTGGGATTTCATTGGTCGACCCGTCGACGGTAGTCGCGCAGATTTTCGCGATTGCACCGATAACAGACGGCAAACTCGATCACGCCAAGTACCCGATTCCGGCAGCAGACTCGGTGAACATCGACACGAAGAATGAAGTAATTCTGGCGCGATCGAACGGCAATGTGTACGCGTTTGCGCTAGCGTGCCCGCATCAGAATACCGCGCTTCGCTGGCTGCAAAAAGACGGTCGTTTTCAGTGCCCCAAACACAAATCCAAATATTCGTCGACGGGTGAATTTCTGAACGGACGCGCAACTCGCAACATGGATCGCTTACCGATTGCGCTGGAAGGAAATCTCGTCAGCGTTGACATCATTCACGAAATTCGAAGCGATCAGGATGCGGCCGGGTGGGCAGCGGCAGTCGTCAAGGTTCCAGTCTAAACCGATTGCGGCAGACTTAGTCAACACCAGCATTTCCGAACTATCCAACGAGTTACGAGACATGAGCGAGCGAATTTCGAATCGCAACACCGAATCAAAGACTGCGTGTGAATCGTGCAGCCGCCGACGATTCGTTTCCGAGTCGGTGATGGCAGCAGTGGCCAGTTTGTTGTTCGTAGCGTGCGGCGACGGGGTGATTGGCGCGGGTGGTGGGTCGGGCATTACCGGACCGCTCAACATCACCGTTACGCTCTCGGACTATTCGGCGCTCGGCACGGTTGGCGGAATAGCGAAACTTACTGGCACTTCAACGCCGATTGCCATCGTTCGTTCGGCCGACGCAACGTATCTCGCATTTTCGATGGTATGTCCGCACCAGGGTACGACCATCAATATCAACGGAAGCGGCTTCCTCTGTCCCAATCACGGTGCGCAATTCAATGCCGGTGGTACGTGGGCCGGAGGTCAACCGACGAACAATCTGGTCAGAATATCGACAACGCTGGACGCCACAGCTGGCACTCTGACGTTAGGAAGCGTAACCTGATGGCATGACATCAAAAATCGCAGCGCTCTTGCTGGCGTTGCCAGCAACCATGTTCGCCCAGACAGGATCGGCACCAAAAGCTCCCTTGGCCAGCGCACCCGCTGACGTCGCAACCATTGCCGCGCACCCCGCTGTTACCAAAGCGGTAAATGCGCTGCAGAGCGAAAACGAATGGACGCTTTCTCAGCAAATTGAGTTGTGTGAAATACCATCGCCGCCATTCAAGGAGACGGCGCGCGGACTCGCCTTCAAACAGAAACTGATATCACTGGGGCTGAGCGGGGTTCGTGTTGATGCCGAGGGCAACGTGTTTGGCGAAATACGCGGTTCGCGTCCCGGTCCGACCGTGTTGTTGAGCAGTCATCTTGACACGGTGTTTCCCGAAGGCACTAACGTCAAAGTCAAACGCGAAGGAACGAAACTTTCGGCACCCGGAATTGGCGACGATTGTCGTGGGCTCGCGACGAATCTCGCAATTGCGCGACAGCTGATGACGACGAAGGTGCCAATTGCCGGTCGCATTATTGTTGTTGCAACCGTTGGCGAAGAAGGCCCCGGCAACTTGCGCGGGGTTCGCGCAATTTTTAAGAGTGCACTGCGCGATTCCATCAGTTACTTCATTTCGGTAGATGGCATTGGTTGGAAAATTACCAACCGCGCAGTTGGCAGCAATCGCTATCGCGTGACATACAGCGGTCCTGGTGGCCACAGTTATCAGGCGTTTGGAATGCCGAATCCCATTCACGCCATGGGTCGTGCGATTGCGGCCATCAGCGACTTGCAAGTGCCGATAAATCCGAAGGTGACATTCAATGTTGGTATCGTTTCCGGTGGACAAACCGTTAATTCAATTTCTCCATCGGGCACGATGGAAATTGACATGCGGAGCGAGTCTCCCGAGGCGTTGGCCGGTCTCGACAAAAGGATTCTGGCTGCTTTACAGAAAGCGTTGAAAGATGAATTAGCGCGTTGGCCGAATTCGAAAGTGGCGTTGTCAGTGAAAGTTGATACAACCGGAATTCGTCCTGCCGGCAATTCACCCGACACTTCGCGCATTGTGCGCATGGCACTCGCCGCAGGAAAACATTTCGGCCTCACCAATGCACTCGACGCGTCGTCGACTGACGCGAACATTGCGATGAGCATGCACATTCCAGCAGTCACGCTTGATGCGGGCGGAATTGGGCACGGCACGCACGCGCTTGATGAGTCGTACGACGATGGAAAAGACGGCTACAAAGGAGTTCAGTGGGTCATGCTTTTTGTATTGGGCCTCACCGGACTTTCGCCAATTTCGCAGTAAATTACGAGGTGGGGGAAAACAGATCCTGCAGTTGTGATTGTGAAACCGGGACTGGTTTATCGATAAGTCCCGCCGCGTGCGCGGCTTTGCCAATAACCCGGGCGGCGCTCATTCCGGACTCGCGCATTTCGGCTACACCCGTGTCGCCTAGTGACTTGCTTAGCTTGAGTCCATCGGCACGTCGAAGCAGCGCGTGATGAAAGAAGAGCGGCTGGTCGGTGCGCCCCAACATGCGCGCCAATTGTAGTTGTCGACCGGTAGAGGCCAGCAGATCTTCGCCACGAATGACGACGTTGATATTCTGTTCAAAATCATCAACCGCGACCGAAAACTGATAGGTGTTCTGACCGAGTCTGTCGCGGAGCAGAAAATCTCCACACTGGAGTGACGGAGTTTGTGATTGCGGTCCCAATCGCAAATCGTTGAATGACTCAATCGTTTGCGACAGTCGAACACGACGCGCTGTGGTTAATGAAGGGTCGACGTTGCGAGTGGAACACGTGCCGGGGTACAGCAACTCTTCAGAGTTTGGCGAGGTTGTTGCGCACTCAATTTCTCGCCGGCTGCAGACGCACGGATACAGTAGATTTCGGCAGGCGAGGCGTTGCAACGCAGATTCAAAACGAGGCGCGTTGTCTGACTGTCGAAACGAGTGAGCACCTTTTCGGAATTCCGAAGTTTCACCAAGATCAGGGGCGAAACCCAGCCAATCGAGATCGTCAAGCAGCGCGTTTTCGAAATCCTGTCGACATCTTTGCCGATCGTGGTCTTCAATTCGGAGCAACACGCTGCCACCAAATGCCCGTGCAATGCCCCACACGTGAAGCGCGCTAACCACGTGACCCAAATGCAAAAATCCCGTTGGCGCTGGCGCGAATCGAGTTCGCCACGCAACCCTCGGCATCCGATTAGCCAGCTGCGCGGATAGTCGTTTTGACTGATCGGTTCGGTGGAAACTTGATTCGGTCACGCAGCAGTCGCTGTAGTTGGACCGCAAAAACTGCCGGGTGCCTGACGGTTACGAATTAGCGGCTCAAACCAAACGTGAATAGGTCGCGCCCGATGCGCTGATGTCGCCTGACTTCGGCGTAAATCGCCACATTGGACAATCGCACTCGCGCACCAATGCCGGCGTTCCATCCGTTTTGCGCGGCCGCTGTGCCGATTCCGTATTTCCCATAGCCAACTAACGCATAGGGAACTAGGTACGGTATTGGGGCCAACACGACTGCGTCGCCCATCACGGAGAGAGCGCTATTGTTATTGCCAACGCGGCTCACCAAAGCGTCGCCGCGCAAAGCAAATGGCAGGAGTGGCGGATGCAACTGCAAGTACGCTGCGCCGTGCGTGCCGCCGGGGGTCAAGTTGTTATGATTGCCAAAGCCGGCACCACCACCCGCCCCAACAGAGATCAAACCCTGTGCAGCGGCCACTCGTGCCATTGTGCTCGCACCAGCGATTGCGCACGCACCAACAAAAATTGCGACCGTTAATGCCGGAGCGCGACGATGCGCGATAAGTGGACTTCGTTCAGGAAGCATGCCTGACCCTACACCGCGTTGTTGCAGCGGTTCACGCGGTTCACGGATTGGGTGCGTTTTCAACCTGCGGTGTTCGCTAATTGCGACGCACCGCACAAAAATCACGCGATGGCCGCTGACGGCCGTCGCTCTGCAGCCGCGACTTCACTTGACAATGCTTCAGCGTGCAACGGGGCAGAATTGACTGCGTCAGGGGCCGCGGGGATGTCGAGTGTGAAAGTCGAACCCACTCCCAGTTCGCTTTGCAGCGACAGCGTGCCTTTCATGGCTTCAACAATACGCCGACTGATTGTCAGACCAAGCCCGGTGCCTTGTGTTTTGCGCGACGAACTTGCATCAACCTGAACGAACGGCAAGAAAACAGTTTCCTGCTTCTCTGGCGCGATACCAATTCCCGTGTCGGTCACGTGGAGTTTGACGCGACCGTCCTGCACCTGGCCATGTATTGAAACGCTGCCACCCGCTTCGGTAAAACGCGCGGCGTTAGCAACAAGATTGACCAGGACTTGTGTAAGTCGTTCGCGTTCGGCCAACACCATGAGCGGCTCAACCTCCGCATGCACGGCGTAGCTGATGTTGCGTGATTCCACGATTGGAAGAATGATGGGTTCCAAATCGGTGAATACATCACGCAAGGCAATTGGCCGCGCGTCGACTTGCAATTGACCCGACTCCACTTGCGCGAGGTCGAGAATGTCGTTGATAATGCGCAGCAAATGCACCTGATTGGCCTGAATGCGCGAGAGATCCTGCTTCTGCGCGTCATTGAGATCGCCGCGCAGACCGAGCTGCAGCAGTTCGGCATAACCTGCAATTGCACTGAGCGGCGTGCGCAATTCGTGGCTCATTATCGCCAGAAACTCGCTTTTGGATTTGCTGGCCTGCTGCGCCTCCGCACGAGCGCGATCGGAGGCAACGCGCGCTTCGAGCGCGATTTGTTGAGCCATCTGCAATTCTTCGTTTCGGTCGTGCAGTTGTTGCGTCATTGCCTGCGACTCGCGTATACGACTGTCGAGTTCCGTGTGCGACTCACCAATGCGTTCGGCCATCGTATTAAAAGCCTGAGCCAACTGTCCAAGCTCGTCGTGCGTTTGCACTCGTTCGCGCCGAGTGAAGTCGCCGCTGGCGATGTCCTGTGCGGCAATCGTGAGTGACTCGAGGGGGGAAGTGACGTGACGACTAACCCAACGCGCACCCAGGACGCTCACCACGCCAAGCAATAGCACGCCGACGAGCAGGAGGCTTTTCAGAAAAACGTAGGAACGCTGAAACACCGCGGCTTCCGAAATCTCAGCTACCAGTACCCAGGGAGTGCGCGTGATAGATCGCTTCAATCCGAGTATCGCCGTACCATCAATTGTTTGGAGCCGAAAGCTGTCGCTGGCAGAACGGATATCGAATTTTGCTGCAACTTGCTTACCCGATAACGAGATCCAGTTTGCGGAACCAGGACTTGCAAAAAACATCGAGATGTCCTGTCCAGTGAAATCCCTTAACTGCTGTTCGACCAGGGGTGTTAAACGAATTCGACGTTGTTCGGCGAGAAAGCCGACCGTTTTTCCTTCGCTCTTGGCCGGAGCGACTGACCAAAAATGCACTTCATTTTTGCTGGCAAAAATTTCGCTGCTGCCCGCTGTGTCCTTGGTAGAGGATAGCGCAACAACGCGAGCCAGTTCGGCCATTTCGAGCGCGGTGGGCGGCTTGCCGAGTACAATTCTCTCGGACGCGTCGACACCGACCAACAGCTGGGATACGAACGAAACCGTGTCCGCAATATTGCGATGCCGCTCCAGGTAGACGCGGGCAATGACGCTGTCAGCACCAACGGCTTTGGTGCTGACAGCGCGAATAACTGAATCGTTCTGTGACAACAGCGTGAGGGCGTTGTAACGCGCCGCAAGACTTCGATTCTGGGTATCAACCAAATTGCTGACAAACGTGCGCAATTGTTCATTAGAGGCCGCAATCGAAGAGCGTCGCACCTGGATGAACGCGAAAAAGCCGAACGCTGTGAGCGTTAGAGCCAGAAGCCCGGAAATAACCAGAGGCAGTTTGCGCTTTAGTGAATGCCTGGGCGCTGTTCCCCCTTGCTCGTCCATTTGTGTGTCAGGGCTCCGTTGTCGAATCGGACTTGTTGTGACGTTGCCGGGCGCTTTGCAGCGCTCGCTGTACTTCACGCACGAGCGCGCTGCTCCCAATCGGCTTTACGAGATAACCATCGACGCCTGCCTGCACCGCTCTTTGGCGTTCAGCAAGTAACGCGTGTGCAGTTAACGCAAGAACCGGGATTTCCGCTGTTGCCGGATCCTGCTTGAGCAAGCGCGTTGCTTCCACGCCATCCATGTTGGGAAGGCCAATGTCCATTAACACCAAGTTGGGCGGCGTCTCTTTCGCCATCCTTATTGCCACCTCACCGCCGTCCGCTTCCTGCACAACGAAGCCGTGTGCACGAAGCATCGTTCCGTATATGACGCGATTATCCTCATTGTCTTCGACAACCAGGATCGTCCCCGGATTCGCGGTGGTATTCACGACTCCATTATTCTTTTCGGACAGGCAACTTGCAACCGCTTCCACCCACGGACCACCGTGATATCTATCACTTTATGCCGCAGATTCCCACCTCACAGATGACTCAGCCCGCTGTCACTGCCATTTCCGAAGACCTGCGCAAACGGGTCGCCAAGCGACTGGGGCTCGACCTCAAACTGACGCTCGATGCGCCGGGCATTTACACGCTGTATGCGGCCTGGTGCCGAAATGTGCCATTCGACAACGTGCGAAAACTTATCGCACTCAGAACAACGGGAACGCTGCCCGGAATGGACGCGACGGATTTCCTCGAGAATTTTCTGGAGCACGGAACGGGTGGAACGTGCTGGAGCAGCAGTAATGCGCTTTACGAATTAGTCGTGTCATATGGTTTCGCTGCTCGACGAGTTGCGGGCAGCATGCGCGACCTGGGTGTACCCGGACACGGTACAATCAAAGTCACGATACGCGAGATGGATTGGCTGGTGGACTCATCAATGCTGTCGATGTTTCCAATTCCCATCACCGACGATCTCTACATATATCGCGATGCGTTATTCGGCGTTGAGGTTGAGCCGAGTGAGGGTTCGCACGTGGTGTGGTTCAATACGCCGCCGTATGACGACTACTTCCCGTGTCGCTTGTTGATTGATCCGGTCACGTATGAATTTTATGCGGAACGTTACGAGATTTCACGAACGAAAGGTCCGTTCAATCATCATCCCTCGGTGCGATACAATCGAGGGGATGCACGCACCGTAATTCAAGGACACACTCGGCATCGCGTAACGGAGGCGCGCGGACTGGAATCGGTTGCATTGACTCGCGAGGAGTTGGTGGCCGCGCTGCGGCATGAAGTTGGGATGTCGGCGGCGATTGTGAAGCAGTGGGTGGATTGCGGTGCGCTGGAGGCGGCGTATGAGGCGCCGTTGACGCCGCCGGGATTGCTGACGAGTAAGCCACCGTCGACGCGGGGGCATTAAATGCCAAGAGGGAAACGCGGATCATACGGATCGCGCGGATTGCTCTCTGCGGGCGAATGGCGGTGTGCGCTAGTGGCAAAGCACCACAGACATTAGTTCGGGCGCCGACGTGGGGAAATAAAAACGGCGGCGCGCGTTAGCGCGTCGACTGCAACAGAGTCGCCGAATGAGTGGCTTTCAGCGGGATAGATATGCGTTGTAACGCGAAAGCCCTTGCTGGACATGAACGCCTGCAAATGTTGCATGTCGCTGAGAGGAACAACGTCGTCGTCGGCGCCGTGAAGCAGTAACGTTGGCGGCATGCGCTTGATGCTATCGATCAGGAACGGCTCAAGGCCGGAGCCGAGGAGTACCAAGCGGAAAACGCGTTGATCGAACGCGCCGACTCCGACTGCCAACCACGCGCCCAGCGAGTGTCCAACGAGTGAAATGCGACGTGGCTGAACATCCTTTTGTGTTGCAGCCCATGAGATGACATCACGCACTTCCTGCACCCAACGAAAGTAGTGCGCAGTTTCGATGGAATCGCTTGCCGTGAAGTCACCGGTGCCATCGAAGTAGTGAACGACATACGTGATGACACCTTCTTCGGCCATCGCGGCCGCGTAGCGATTGATATCGCTCGAACCAATTGCGTGAATACCCCCCGAGCCGTGCAGCAGAATTGCCACGGGATATCGACCTGATTTTTGTGGCCGATAGATATCGATTTTGAGTTGATCGTCGCCGCTTTTAACCGCCGCCTGATCTTCAAAAATGGCAATGCGCGTCGATTCCGGTCGCGTGTGCAGGGCGTGCATACAGCTGCCTGCGAACACCAGCGCCAACGCGGCGGCAGCGCGCACGTATCGCATGAATCGGGGTGGTGACACGGCAACCATCAAAAGCGTGAACGCAGTGGAGGCGAGAAGGCAAAAATACAGGCGGCGCAAATCCAAGACACGGCAAAACGTGTAAACCCTGACTGCGGGGCAACCCACACAGTGCCGCGCGCTCTCTTGATGTTCGCGTCGCGTTAGACGAGCCGCAACTCCCGAGAGACCGGCGTCGAGAAGAGTTGTGAGGCAGCGCCCAATGTTGCGAGAGCGACGTTCTAGCGCTCGAAGCGATATCCAATGCGATGCATGGTTACGATATGTCGTGGATTCGTCGCGTCATCTTCGAGCTTTCGGCGCAGTTCAGCAATGTGCGAATCGACCGTTCGTGAGAGCACCAACGGGCCATAGCCCCATACTTCCCGCAGCAGCTCCACCCGGGTCGCAACGCGCCCGTCGCGACGTACGAGAGACATCATTAGCTCAAAGGCTTTCGGTGAGAGACCAACATTCACACCTCCCTTGCAGGCAATACGCGCAGCACTATCAATCGTGATATCACCGAAGGCAATGGGGCGGCGATTGACCAAAGCCGATGAACTGCGCGCACCGCGACGAAGTAGCGCGTGCACCCTTTCAAGCAATTCCACGAGGCCGAATGGCTTCGTGACGTATTGATCCGCATCGAGGCGAAAGCCGCGAATCTTGTCCTGTTCTTCACCGCGCGCGGACAAAATGAGCACCGGCAAATCGGTCGCATGCGCACGAATGCCGCGCAATACTTCGAATCCATTCAAGCCGGGCAACATCAAGTCGAGAATCACAAGATCGGGGGACCACGATTTCACGATTGGCAACGCTTCAGTACCGTCGTGCACCATGCGCACGTCGAGCCCCTCCTGCGTCAGATTCATTGACAGCAGTCCGGCCAGATCACGTTCGTCTTCGACGATGAGTACGCGCGCCATTACGTGGTGCGCTCAGGAATTTCAACGATGAACAATGCGCCTCCTCCGGGCGCATCCTCCACCCACGCCTTGCCGCCGTGTTCGGCCGCGATTTCTGCGACGATCGTCAAACCAATACCACTGCCGCCGGCCGCGCGCGCTTTGGCGGCCTCACCGCGCTCGAATGGGCGCCACACTCGCAGTCTGTCAGTTGCGGAAACGCCGGGCCCACTGTCGCGCACGGAGAGTGTAACGCCGCTCCCCGGGCGCTTGCGCACATCAACAACAATTGGCGCGTTGTCGCGACCATACTTGACGGCATTGTCGAGCAGGTTAAGCAGTGTTTGTCGCAGCGCACCATTCTGCAGCGAAACGGTTGCGCCTTCATCGCCCGTCACTTCGACGACAATGTTACGCGGGGTTGCGAGCGGCTGAAATTCCTGCGCCACCATCACGGCCTCGGCGTAGGCGTCCGTTGCAACGCGAGGTGCGGAATTGCGTCGCGGGCCGCGCGCAAAACGCAGCACCGCTTCAACGAGATGCTGCAGCCGCAACACTTCGCGATCGGCAACCTTCAATGCGTGTTCACGCACCGTTTCGTCGTTACCACGACCCAACCGCAATGTGTCAAGCACCAGGCGAACTTGTGTCAGAGGCGTGCGTAACTCGTGCGAAACGCTGGCTACGAAATTTGTTCGTTCGTTAGAAAATTTCGCTTCGCGCCGCAGTTGGATGCCGGCAAAAACACAGAGCGTAATAGTCAGGGCCAACATCATCAGTAAAAGCGGTACCCGCGATGCCGGCAATCCACCAATGAGTAACGTGCTGATCATAGGCGGACGAATTTGCATGCGAATTTTCAAGCCGCCGTAGCTGTCGGGGAGGGTCATGTTCGCATCGAGGTCCCAGACGACGGGGCGAGGCGTGCGATACATCAACGCGCCACTGGCATCAGCTACTTCGACATCCAGAATTTCGGAATTCCCGTGTGTCGCCACCAGCGACGGGGGCAACAAATCCGGTGCATTCAGCACAGCACCCAATACGGAATCGAGTGCCTGTTTTGAATACTCAACTGCGTACAGGATCGTGTCACCGGTATCCATTGCCATCAATCGCGAAGCGAAGATCTGCGTCGACGAATCGCGGTGAGCGATAGTGAGATCGTACCCCCAGGTTGATCGCGGTTTGCGGTGCGCCACCGCCGTTAGCAACCCATTTATCCAGTGCGATTCGGCCGAAGAAATGCGGATGATTTCTTTCGGCCTCGTTTCCTGCGCCGCGATAGCCATGACCATTTCCGGTGTCGGCCTCTCGCTCGATTTCGACGTGTGATTGGGGCCAATTTTTGTGGTGTCGGAACCAAGTTTGAAACCGACGTACCGCAGTGGCATTGGCCCGCGCTTCGGTCGATGACAATCGCACGCTGCGTTCCAGGGCATGTACTTCGCCATGTCGTCTACATCCGGAATTCCACGCAAATTGTGCAACGCATCACCGTGATTGACGGGACTCAGTAGTTCGTCAACGCCCAGGCGAATGGCCGTGGTGAGATGTTCGCGATAACTCCAGGCCGCGAAACTGGCGTAGTCGCGAATTGCGCGTTCAGCCACACGATGACTTGAATTCGCGGCACGGAATGCGTCGGCAAGGATGAGTGCGACGCATGCCAACGCGGCTACAAGCAGCACTTGCAGCCAAACAAATGAGGGGCGGACGGACGCTCTGCTGGTCATTGTGCATGAGAGTAACGTCGCACCAGCGCCGGCACGATGGAATTTCTTAACCGTTCTGTGCAGAAGTTGTGCGGGCCATTGAGGTGCGTTGGGTATGGCGATTCGGCAAATTGGGACAGCCTGGCGCCTCTTCGCTGCATAAGCGGTTCTGCTGTTGCTCTGTCTCTGGCGCTTTACCTTGCCCAATGCCACTGATGATGTCGCTCCCGCCCCTACCGCAATTCCCCACACTCGGCCGACTCGTCGGGCTTGGATTGTTAGCATTGGCCGCCGCCTGCAGCAGCGGCGGCGATGGCGGCTCCCCAGGAACGAGCACCGGACCTTCAACGACCCTTACCGACGGCACGTTCGCGCGCATTCAGAAGAACATTTTCGACGCCCAGTGTACATCGTGTCATAGAACAGGGGATCCAAACGCGAAATCGTCGGGATTGGTGCTCACGGCCGATTCCTCGTATCAGCAGTTGGTTGGCAGCGCATCGCTTCAGCAAATTGCGCACGCCGATGGTTTGACACGCGTAATGGCATTCAAGAGCGATAGTTCTCTGCTCTATCACAAGTTGGCGTGGGTTCCGGGGCATCACAGTCGCGACTACGGTCAATTAATGCCCGAAGGGACTACCGCCGGATTAACGGTCGGACAATTGGAATACTTGCGTCGCTGGATTGAAGCGGGCGCACCCAAATCTGGTCACGTGGTTGATACGCTGCTGCTGAATGACACCCGCGTGCAAGCGGCAGCGTTCACTGCGCTACCAAAACCGGCGGTTGGAATTCAGTTGGGTGTTGATAGCTTCGCTGTGGCTCCAGTTTCTGAGCGCGAATTGTTTGTATATCGCAAGTTGAGCAACACGACCGACCAATATGTGAATCGCATTGAGTCGCGCATGCGCCCGGGCAGCCATCATTTGCTACTGTACACCTTTGATGAGAGCAAGACCGCCTTTCCGTGCAACACGCGCCCAAGCGCCGATGCAGTGCGCGACATTCGTTTTGCTGATGGGTCGTACAACATCATCAACATGCTACCTATGGCGTGCCACATCTACTTTGCGGGCGCCATGCAACCCGATTTCGATTACAGGTTTCCCGCGGGTGTTGCGCTCAAACTGCCGGCGGGTGCGTCGCTCGATTTTAATGTGCACTATGTGAATCGGTCTCCCATTCCGATGCCGGCGCAGGCATATGCCAATTTGTATACGGTTGATAGGTCGCAGGTAAGCACTGTCGCGCAAGCGCTCAACTTCGCCAATGAAGACCTGACCATACCGGCGAACAAGAAGACGACGATAAGCAAGGCGTTCTCTGTCTCAAAAAAGACGACAATTCTCGCACTTACCTCGCACATGCATTCCATGGGTGAGCGATTTGAAGTTCACATCAGGCGGGCCAATGGCGCCGACCAGCTGGTGTACACGAATCTCGATTGGCAGCACCCCGCGTTCACGAATTTCGATACGCCGCTGGTACTTGAGGCCGGGGATTCGCTGGTGTCGGTCGTAACGTGGAACAACATTACCAGCAACACTATTCGTTTTGGCCTCGCCAGCACCGACGAGATGGACATCATTTTCGGGTATTGGTACTAGTTCTGCTGGCAGGGCCGCATTGAGTATGTTTTTGCATGTTCATCTCCGACTTCGCAATCAAGCGACCGATCATCACGGTCGTAACGATGCTGGCGCTAGTGGTTTTTGGGTTGGCGTCGCTCCGCCTGCTCGACACCGACGAATTCCCTGATCTCGATCAACCAATCGTCTTCGTTGGAATAGCGTATCCAGGCGCGTCTCCCGACGTCGTTGAGCGCGAAGTTGTCACGCGCATTGAGGACAAAATTTCGGGGATCAGTGGCGTGGACAAAGTGAACTCCACGTCGACCGACGGGTTTGCGCAAATCGTTGTGCAGTTTGCGTTTTCGAAGGACGTGGCCGAGGCGACGCAGGATATTCGAGATGCAATTTCGGCCGTGAGAGCGCAACTGCCGGCCGAAATTATTGAACCACAGATTCGGCGATTCGATCCGAACACGTTGCCCATTGTATCGCTGGCGATTACGTCAACCGTACTCACGCCAACGCAACTCACGCAACTGACTGACCAAACGATTGGCGGCGAGTTGCGCTCGGTGCCGGGTGTTGCACAGGTGAACGTGGTTGGCGGCGATAGCGCGCAGCTGACGGTCAGCGTGAGGCCCGCCGCGCTGTCGGCCGCTGGAATTGGCATCGATCAGATTGTGTCCGCGCTGCGCTCGCAGAATTTGGCGGCGCCCGTGGGCAACGTAACTGGACCATTGGAGCAACGATCCATTCGCTTGCAGGGGCGCTTTGACGGGCCAGAAGATTTTGCGGGAATGGTGCTCTCGTCGCGTAACGGACAGCTCACGACACTCGGGCAGGTTGCCGATGTTGAAGCCGGAGCTGCCGAACCGAAATCAGCGGCGCGGTTTAACGGCTTACCCGCCATTGGTCTCGACATCGTAAAATCGCGCGAGTATGCGACGACCTCAGTGAGCGAAGGAGTGCGAAAGCGGATCGCGGAAATTTCGAAGAGCTTGCCGGCGGGTACAAAAATTGAGTCGGTGCGAGATGCGGGGTTTCGCGTACACAATTCCGTTTCGAATGTTGAGGAGACGCTGGTTGAAGGTGCGCTGCTCACCGTGCTCGTCGTGTTTCTGTTTTTGAATTCATGGCGTTCGACTGTAATTACGGCGCTGGCATTGCCTGTATCCGTGTTGACCGCGTTTGCGCCGTTGCTCGCGTTCGGATTCACTCTCAACATCATGTCACTGTTGGGACTCTCGCTGGCGATTGGAATTCTCATTGACGATGCCATAGTCGTTCGGGAAAACATCGTGCGACATATTGAGATGGGCGCCGATCACGTCACGGCAGCGCACGAGGGCACTGACGAAATCGGGTTGGCGGTCACGGCAACAACTTTCGCAATTGTCGCGGTGTTTGTACCCGTTGGATTCATGCCGGGAATTGCTGGACAGTTCTTCAAGCCATTCGCGCTGACGATCGCTGCGGCCGTACTCGTATCGCTTTTCGTTTCGTTTTCCCTCGACCCCATGCTTTCAGCAGTCTGGCCCGATCCACAACTTGAAGCACACGAGCGTCGCAATGCATTGGGACGAGTGTTGGAGCGCTTTAACAAGTGGTTTGATCGACAGGCGGAGCGTTACACCCGTGCCATTGGCTGGGCACTTGATCATCGGTTCACGATGATCACGATTGCTGCCGTTTCGTTCGTGACGGCCATTGCACTTCAATTGCAGTTTGGCGGTTTTGGTTTCGCGCCACTCAGCGACAACAGCGAACTCAATGTCGCCATTGAAACGCCGCCGTCATCGTCACTCGATTACACGACGCTCAAGGGTGAAGAAGTGGCGCGCATGGCACGCGCGCACAAGGAGGTCGCGTACACTTACACCACCGTCGGCAGCGCTTCGGGAAGCGGCGCGGTGGACAACGCGACGGTGTATATCCGCATGGTGCCGAAAAAAGACCGCACCATCAGCCAGGAAATATTCGGACAACAACTGCGAAAGGAAATCAGCGTTCTCACTGGTGCACGCGCTTACACCTTCGCCGCGGGCGGGTTCGCGGGCAATCAAAAACAGATTCAGCTGCAGCTGCAGGGCCCCGACGCCAATGTGCTCGCACAACTCGCCGACCCAATAGCAGACTCCGTACGCGCAACGCCGGGTGCTGTTGACGTTGGACTCTCTACGCGCGGACAAAAATCGGAGCTCACCGTTTCGGTAAATCGCGCGCTGGTCGGAAGCCTGAATTTGAGTCTGGGGCAACTCGCGCTGTCATTGCGATACGCATTTGCGGGTGTCGATGCCGGAACGTGGGTAGATCCCAGTGGAATTTCGCGCTATGTGCATGTGCGACTCGCCAGTTCGGCGCGCGTGGCCTGCTCACGGTCTGGGAGAAATTGTTCCGCGATTACAAATAT
>JBDUAX010000627.1:0-2262 GCA_040004455.1 Gemmatimonadaceae bacterium | reverse complement strand
TTTCGACGGTGCGCGCGTACAACGGGGGCGGAAATATTTTCAAGTTTGACGATCCGGCGTTGATGCGCTTTCCCATCGCGTATCTCACGGAACCGGGCGGCTGGGTACTGAGCCCGACCGAAGCCGCGGGCGCGCGCAACTATTTGACGAAGGGGGGTTTTCTTATCATCGACGATTGGCGCGGACCCGACGCGTCCGATCGCACGTGGGCCGCATTGAAAACCATCTTCCCCGAATTGACTCCCAGGCGCATTCCCGACAATCACGTTCTGTTCAATTCGTTCTTTCAAATCAAGAACGCTGCGAACATGCTTCGCAATCAGAACGGTGGTTACGGCAATGCCGAGTATTGGGGAGTATTTGAAGACAATGATACGAACAAGCGGCTCATGGTTATTTGCGATGTGAACGCCGACGTCAAGGATTACTGGGTGTGGTCGTCCACCGGTCGCGATCCAATTGACACGAGTAATGAAGCGTACAAATTGGGCATCAACTATCTTGTGTACGCGCTGATGCATTAGCGCCCAACGGCACACTCGTACTTTTTCTCTGGACACATGACCAGCAACGCCGCTTCAACAATCGATCAGCAGAGCAAGGCATCGCGCATCATTTCGGATACAATTGTCGAAACGCTGACCGACGAACGCGGTGCGCACGCCGAAACGTGTGTGGCTGGTGCGGCGCGAATGGCGGGCACATTTTTGTTTCGTTCCTTTGGATTGCCCACACAAAATCTTGAACCTGGATCACCGGTATTTTCGGAAATCGCGAACCAACGCGGGCCAGTACTCGTTGAAGTTTTGAAGTCGGGTTTAATAGGGTTGAAGGTGCCATTCGATGAATCGAAAATGGACGTCGAACCGCGAACCGATCATCAACCTCTTATCAATCTGGCGGAAACGCAGCGTAAGCTGGAAAAGAAATTGACGGCGATTGCTACGGCGCACGGTCTCGACAATGAATCGGCCGCGCGCGCGTGCGCATTGGCGGCGGCATTGTTGATGTATCAAACACGTTCGGTGCTCGACCCGTCAATCAGTCTGGAAATTGCGGTTTACGGTTTTGTGGAAGGAACGAAAACCGTGCCGCAACCAGTTGCGTGAGGCCGTAGCGACTCAGCGACCCCTATTTTTGAGCGCAGTTCTCTGACGCGTAAGCATTGATGTGGCGCTTCAATGGGTCAGCGCGAACACGAAATAGTTGACCCATAATTTGTACGCCTCATTGGCGGGCACCATGTTGTAACCCTCGTCGGAAAATTCGATGAATTCCCCGATGTCCGCATAATTATCGATGATGGCCACCATGCGCTTTTTCGGATCATTGTCTTCGAAGAACGCCATGTATTCCGGATTTGTGCGTCCGGCCTTGCTGGGAATCTTGTTCAGATCGATTTTGAAAAACGTGTTGAAGATGGGGTGATCGCCGTTGAGCCTCATTGGAATCGCGCCCGGAAATGCGCGGCGCCACTGATACAGCAGATTGCGATAATCCGGATTCGGATCGCCTTCGATGTCATCGAAAATGATGAAGCCGCCCTGCCCGATGTATTTCCTGAGTCCGGCCAATTCGGGGTCAGTTAAATTCCATCCACCCGGTTCGGATAAATATGCAACCGGATATTTGAACATCGCGGGCTCGTCGAGTCGCACCAATGTGCTGCCAATTATGGGCCCTTTCTCAACAAATGCGTGAACTTTCGTGAGCTCACGCAAAATGCGCATGAAGTGTGAATCGGTGCGCGGATAATCGTGGGCCCATCCCGGACCTTCCTGCCCGCACTCGTAGTCCCCCTGATACTTGATGCGCGCGAACGTCACCCGGCCGTCGTAGGTTGGGTTGCCGGCGAAAAACGGCGAGACGAAATAGTTCTCTTTATCCCAATTGGAATAGCACGCCTGGTTGCGCCCGCGGCGTTGCGCCGAAGCGGGTGATGCGCTCGTAACGACGAATGCTGACGCCATCAGAGTTGAAAACGCCAACACGCGCAGACGGGGCATTGCGTGCTCCAGGGAAACCTTTGCGGGGAACGTCGCGAGAAACACTTCTGAATGATGCGGCGCCGCTCGGCATGGAACCATCCACTCTTGTGGGAATCACAATGGGTAGAAGCCTTGTGATTTCCACGGTGGCGAATCGAGCTCCTGCGCTTTAGCCTATAGGTCTCCAGAGGGTCGACTTGCTCGCCCCGAGCAACCCGGCCGTTCCGCCATTCCCGGATCGTCCCGTCCCGCCAGCCACCTGTGAGCACCAGAA
>JBDUAX010000626.1:0-2267 GCA_040004455.1 Gemmatimonadaceae bacterium | reverse complement strand
ACGCAACCTCATGTTCAACTGTTACACGAGCACGTTTGGTCGCTTCGAGCATCCGCTGAACGAGTACAAAGGTGCAGTCGTCGGGCGAATCATTCACGACTTCTACGAGCACGACTCGAAGCGTGGATTTTACGGTGGCGGTGGCATCGACGCGCGTTTCCCATACAATCCCATCGGGTTCGCACTTAACAGCAATATTCTGCCGAAACATGTCGCATCGTGGGGCAGCGAGTATGCCCGCGCGCTCCGTGAGTACTACACGCATTCGATGCGAATCACAGGACATATCACGTCGTTGCCACAACCGGCAAACAGCATCTCCCTCGACAGCACTGAAAAAGATTCGCGAGGGCGACCCAGCCTCTGTCTGACGTATCAGGATCATGCGGACGACACAAAGGCGCAGTATTGGTTTCAGGGGAAAACACGCGAGCTAATGGAAGCTGCTGGAGCGAGCGAGATCTGGGATCAGCCCATCCTACCGAGCGACGGTAGCGTACACCTCCTCGGCACTGCGCGTATGGGCAACGATCCGCGCGACTCCGTCGTCGATCGCTACCATCGTGCGCACGACGTGCCCAACCTCTTTGTATGCGACGGCAGCAGCCTGGTCACTTCTGGCCGCGCTCAGCCTACGATGACCATTCAAGCACTCGCGTATCGGGCGGCGGATCACATCGCGCAGTTCGCGCGGTCCCACACTATCTGAGCTGCTGGGGGTTCCGCGCCGATTATCCGTAGCGTCGCAGACAAACGCTCCGTTACCGCGAGAACTCGCTCAGGCGCTTGTGTGACAGGTGTTGCCGCGCCCAGCTTTCGGTGCTCGGCACATCCATTCACTGTCACAGGAAAATGACTACGTCAGCGAGCTCACGCGTGTTCTTCGCATCAGCATACACAATAACTGCCCGTGCCGCAGTCGCATGCGGAATTTTTGCATTGGCAACACTTGCTTGCAACGACGGACCCGCGCCTGTCATGCCGGCACCAACGGTTACGGTAATCGACAATCCAGCACCAGTCGGTAGCGCACAACCTGGCGTGACCATTGGTTCATCCGGCGCGCTGTACTTATCGTGGCAGGAGCGTCAAGCCGATTCCTCTGTCGCGTTGCATTACGTTTTTCGCACCGACAATAACGCTCCCTGGAGCGAGGTACACGACGTACAAACGGGAAAGAACATCGTGGCGAGTGGTGTTGATGTCCCAACGATTCATGAACAACCAAACGGTCGGCTGATTGCCGTGTGGCGCGGTTCGCACGACGCGAAAGGCTACGACGTTGTGCTTGCGCATTCCGATGACAAAGGCAAAACCTGGAGTACTGCGCACTCACCACATCGCGACTCCACCACTACGGAGCACGGCTTTACGAGCTGGTTGCAAATGGGTGACACGAGCGCACTCGTGTGGGTTGATGGGCGCCACCACGCCGACGCCGACAAGGCAACACAGAACTCTGCGCTCACGCTCGCGATGTTTGACCCGAGCGGCGAGCCCGAAGTCGAACAAGTGCTTGATCCGAAAATCTGCGACTGTTGCCACACGTCATCGGCGTTGGTTCCCGGCGGTGCGGTTGTTGTGTATCGCGACCGACATGATGGAGAGATTCGCGACATCAGTGCTATTCGAGTTTCGAACGGTGCGTGGCGCGAACCAATTTCCGTACACAACGACAATTGGCACATCACAGGTTGCCCGGTAAACGGCCCGGCAGTTTCCGCACAAAACGAAAACGTTGCGGTTGCGTGGTTCACTGCGGCTCACGACAGCGCGCGTGTTCGCGTCGCTTACTCAACGGACACTGCGAACACCTTTTCGGCCCCCATTGAAATCAACGAGGGTTTTCCAGACGGGCGCGTTGGCATTGTGATGGCGCCTACGGGAGAAACAGTCGTTTCGTGGATCGAACGCAAAGGTGCCATCGCTGTGCTGCGAGTTCGAACCGTGAACAGCAGTGGCGTGAAGTCGCTCATTTCCGACGTTGCCGAACTTGGTGAAGGCAAACGCGCGGGGGGCGCACCAAAGCTCATCTTGAGCGGCAGCAAAGTGATCGTTGTCTGGACCGACGCCACAACGAATCGCGTAAAGTTGGCCGAAGTGGAGCTGGCGAGCATAAAGGAAATCAAAGTCGGTCAGATTTCGGCCAATACCAGAGTCCGATAGCGAATTTATCACCATGGCCATTCGCGCATTTGTCACCGGTGGAACGTTCGACAAGGAATACGACGAGCGTACCGGTAATTTGTACTTTCGTAACACGCACT
>JBDUAX010000011.1:0-24905 GCA_040004455.1 Gemmatimonadaceae bacterium | reverse complement strand
TTTGCAGCGCAGGTGCATGCGCAGCAAAAACTCGTGACCGGCAAAATTTCCGGTGAAGCTGGCGCGCCGTTGCAAGGCGTGTCGGTCATCGTGAAAGGCACGAATCAGGGCACGCAAACCACCACCAGCGGTGACTACTCGCTGCGAGTGGAATCCGGAAAGACGCTGCAATTCCGGCTCATCGGATACGCGCCGCAGGAACGCATAGTTGGTGCCGAGAGCAACATCAGCTTGCAGCTTGCAAAAACCATCAGCAATCTCGACGCCGTTGTCGTAACCGCACTTGGCCAAACTACTGTGCAGCGAAGTCTTGGAACGTCGCAGCAAACAGTCATTGGCGGAGACATTGCGCAAACAGGTCGTGAGAATTTCATCAATGGTTTGCAAGGGCGCGTAGCCGGTGTTGAAGTGACGAGCACCTCGGGTGTTCCGGGTGCATCAACTTCAATCACCATTCGTGGTGTGAGCTCGATTTCGAGCAGCAATCAACCATTGATGATTATCGATGGTTTGCCAATGGATAACCGTACGCTCAACACGGGTGTGCTCTATTCTGATGGTAGCGCGAACACTGCGTTCAGTAATCGTGGTGTTGACTTCACGAATCGCGGGGCGGACGTAAATCCGGAAGACATTGAGACGATGGTGGTACTGAAAGGGCCGGAAGCGTCTGCACTGTACGGTATTGATGCAGCGAACGGCGCCATTGTCATCACAACCAAGCGCGGCAAGGTCGGTGGCGGGTTGGAGTACAGCGACAAATTCCGCTTCGACAACACGCGCGGCAATATCGAATTGCAGAAGGTCTATAGCCCGACGTCAGTGACGGGCAGCGATCTCGGTTCGTTCTCGTACTTCGGCTTGCCGTACGCGGCCGGAACGAAGTATTACGACAATCAAAAGCCTTTTTTCCAAACCGGCTTTACGCAGAATCACAACCTGACGTTCAGCGGTGCATCAGAAGGAAACAAGGTGAATTATCGCCTGGGCGTGGCCGTCGACAGGCAAGCAGGTGTCGTTCGAAAGTCGGACTACGATCGCGTGAACCTCACCGGTGCAACAGGCGGGCAAGCGACCAATTGGATGCGCGCTGATTTGTCGTTCCAATACGCACAGTCAGTGAACAATCAGGCGTCGAAGGGCGACAACGGCCCGCTGCTCGGATTGTTATTGTGGCCACAGACCGACGATGCGACGGACTTCCTGACGCCCGGTGGCTTTCGACGTCGCACGACGTCGCTCGCCGCATCGGCAGAAATCGACAATCCGTATTTTAATATCGAAAAAAATCGCATCAATCAGAAAACCGGGCGGCTCATTGCCAACGTAGGACTGATTTTCACGCCGTTTTCATGGGGAAGTCTTCGGACGAACGTTGGTTCGGATACCTATACCAGCGAAAATCTGATTTTGCGTAATCCCGAAAGCGCGATCGGCTTTACGCTCAACGGTATTATCGACAACGCGGTGCAGATTCAGCGCAACTACAGCGCTCAGACCGTCTTCAACGTGAATCATCAGGTGTTGTTCGGCAATCTTGGTTTTTCCGCGCTGGTTGGTAACGCAATTTCTGATGCGAAGCTTACCACCAGCGCGCTATACGGTCAGGATTTCCTGGAGCCGAATTTTGTAAGTGTGAACAATGCAAGTGTACGTCAGGCCAAGACGTCGATCGAACAACGTCGCTTGATTGGTGTGTTCGGCAGCGCGACACTCGATTACAACGACTACGCGTTCGTCACCGTCACCGGTCGTAACGACTGGACATCGACAATTCCAGTTGAACACAACTCGTTCTTTTACCCGTCGGTGTCGGGCAGCTTCATTCTGACCGACGCTGTTCCGTCATTGCGCAAATTCTTGAGTGCCAAGTTGCGCGGCGGCTACGCCGAAGTCGGTAAGGATGCGCGGCCATACGCATTTCGGCCATCGCTCGAGACCAAGACGACATCGAACGGTGGATACGGATTTGGTTTTACAGGTCCGAATGTCTTACTCAGGCCTGAGTTTGCAGTGTCCAGAGAATTCGGTGCAGAACTTGGCTTCTTTGATAGTCGCGTAACGCTTGACGTCACTCAGTATCACAAGCAAACGAAAGATCAAATCATCAACGATCTTCGCGGCAGTTATGGCACCGGTTTCATTCTCTACAATTTGAATGGTGCCTCTACGCGTAACACCGGCACGGAAATCACGCTTGGTTTAACGCCGGTACTTACGAACAAGTTCTCGTGGAACATCTCGTCGA
Source organism: Gemmatimonadaceae bacterium (assembly GCA_040004455.1). Lineage (GTDB taxonomy): Bacteria > Gemmatimonadota > Gemmatimonadetes > Gemmatimonadales > Gemmatimonadaceae > Gemmatimonas. The sequence continues at coordinate 22,657 of JBDUAX010000011.1, read as the reverse complement.
ACTTCGATCGTTCGCGCGGCGTAGTGTTGGCGTTGCCAAATTCACTGCCCGAAACGTACGTGTCGGACACGTGGTTGTACGGCAACGTGCGTAACGGAACTGCCCCCGGACAATCGACGCGCTCACTTACCGGCTCCTTCTATTTGCGCAACACGGCGGGAAAGATTCTCATCGAACCGTCAACAGGCTTGCCGTCGCGCAATATTGGTGTGTTTACGGCGGGTCCGGGAAAGGGATATGATCGTCAGCCAGACTTCACCGTTGGCGTAACGAACTCGTTCCGCTACAAGGATCTATCCCTCAGTTTCCTCCTTGATTTCCGCAGGGGCGGTGATGTGTTCAACGCCACTGAACAATTTCTCACGAGTCGCGGTCTCAGCATGCGCACGCTCGATCGCGAAGTTCCGCGCGTTCTTGACGGTGTGTTGCGTGATGGCAAGGAAAATTCTGCGAACCCGACGCCGAATACAATTGTCGTAATTCCGCAGGTGCAGCCGTCGTACTACACGACGATCAGCGAAGAACTCTTCATTGAGAAAGACATCAATTGGATCCGTATGCGCGATCTCACGCTGCGCATGAATCTGCCGACCCGTTTGCTGCGTTCGCGCGGTGCGAGCCTCGCGATAACCGGTACTGATCTCTTTCTCTTCACTAACTACACAGGTCTCGACCCGGTTGTTAACGGGAACACCGCGGCCGTGGGTGGCTCTGGTGCATCGGGCATCGACTACGGAAACTTCCCAATGCCGCGTGGCGTTTCGTTCTCACTCAAGGTGAACTACTAACCATGAGAATCAGCATGCAAGGAATCAGACGAGCCGCGCTCGGTGTGATCTTGAGCGCAGGCGTGCTTTCTGTAGCCGGTTGCAAAGATTGGCTCGACGTCAACAGCAACCCCAATGCACCACAGGTAGTGTCGGCCAATTTGTATCTGGCACCGATGCTGTTCTGGATGGCCACGGCGCCGCAGTACGATGCTCGCTATCTCGGACGCTATACGCAGGAGTGGTATCAGCCTCTGACCACCAATTCGTTTACGAGCTGGGATAGAATGGGCTACGACGCCGGCACTGACAATGCTGCGGCGGAGCAATGGCGTGACGTGTATTGGTCGCTCGGACAAAACCTGGTCGACATGATGACCAAATCCGAAGCCGAGCAGCGTTGGGATTTGCTCGGTGTTGGCTACGTGTTGAAGGCGTGGGGATGGCAGGTGCTGACGGATCTTCACGGCGAGATCATCGTGAAGGAAGCCATCGATCAAAGCCGTACTGCTTTCGACTACGACACGCAGGAATACGCGTATACTGAAGTGCAGCGACTGCTGGGTGAGGCGATCAAAAATCTCTCACGTACCGATGGTGCTGTCGACGCCGCGTATCTCGGCCGCACGGACAAGATGTACGCGGGCGATCGTACCAAATGGTTGAAGTTTGCCTATGGGATGCTGGCGCTCAACCTCAATCACTACTCGAACAAATCCACGTACAAGCCACTGGATGTTATCGACGCTGCGAACAAGTCGTTCGCAGGCAACGCCGATGATCCGTTAATGAACTATCCCGGTGCGAACGGCACGCTTGACCTTAATTATTTGGGACCGACGCGTAACAACCTTGTTAACTTTCGTCAAACGCTGTTTGCGCTTGGCCTGATGAACGGAACGGTGTTTGGTGGCGTGGTCGATCCGCGTTTGTCGCGCATTCTCGCGCCGTCCCCCGATAGCGCGTACCGCGGCCTCGACCCCAACGTGCTGAACTACGGTGCACTGACGACCACGCAGCGGCCGAACACTTTGCAAGGTTTTGCAGGGACGGCCCCAGCAGGCTCGCACGGGCGTTACGTCTTTGACGACAAAGCAAAAATTCCAGTCATGACGTACTCCGAGGTGCAGTTCATCAAGGCGGAAGCTGCGTACAGATCTGGTGACAAGGCAACGGCGCTGGATGCGTATACGAAGGGAGTTTCGTCGCACATCGATTTCGTGAACTTACGAAATCTCGATAACGGCCAAACGCCAGCGCAAATCACGGCGGCTGAAAAGGCGGCGTTCCTGGCGTCACCAGCCATCATTCCCACGGCTGGCAATCTGACGCTCACACACATCATGTCGCAAAAGTACATCGCGTTGTACGGTTGGGGACACAACGAAATGTGGATGGACATGCGTCGTTATCACTATACGGACCTCGATCCGGCCAGTGGCAGGCAGGTGTATCCGGGTTTCGCGTTGCCGACATCTCTGTTTCCCGACAATGCTGGCAAAGTTGTTCAGCGAGTTCGCCCGCGTTTCAATTCCGAATATGTGTGGAACATTCCTGCGCTCAAGACAATTGGCGGCCTGGATCCCGACTACCACACAAAGCCGCTTTGGATCACTCAACCGTAATCATGCCATGATCAAACTCCGATCCATTGCGCTGATACTCTCGGCGTTTGCTCTCACCGCCTGTGAAAAAAACGGCGTGCAGGAACTCACCGGTTCGGTGCCGGTGGCTGGTATCAAGTTTTTCAATTTCGGCGTTAACGCGCCGTCTGTAAATTTCTATGCGAACGACGCGAAGGTCACAGCAGTGCTTTCGTTGCTTGGATCGGAGCTAAACACCGGCACGGCCTACGGTGGCGTTGGCAGCGGCGGTTATTACTCAAGTCTCAATTCCGGCACCTACGCCTTCAAGGCAAGGCTGTCCGATACGGCCACCAGCGCTACGGTAGTCTCAAACGTCAGCCAGACATTGGTGGACGGCAAGAATTACTCGTACTACACGAGTGGTTTTTACGACGCCACCGCCAAAACCAGCGATGCGTTTATTGTGGAAGACAACCTCTCAGGAGCGATCGACTTTAAAGTAGCGTACGTCCGGTTTGTGAACGCGATTTCGAATTCGCAGCCGATGATTCTGTATGCGAAAGACACCACTTCGAAACAAGAGGTCGCGGTCGGTACGGCAATTCCGTACAAATCCGCCGGCGCGTTTGTTTCGCTTCCGGCAGGTATTTACGACCTGAATACGCGATTGGCGGGTTCCACAACCAATGTTATTCAACGTCTCGCTGTGCAGTTCGTGGCAGGGCGAGTGTACACCATTGGTGCGCTAGGCGATATCACAGTGACGTTAGCCACCGCGCCGACCCGGGCTCGGTTGGACAATACGGCGAACAGATAGTTTCAGCATCGGCAGTTGCGCGAACAGAAAAGCCTCGGCAGTTGCCGGGGCTTTTTTGCGTGGTGGCCTCTGCAAAAGTCAGCAGAAATGACTGACGTACGATCAAATGCGGGCGTAGCATGACGACGAAAAACTGATTGGCAGGTGCCGTCGGACAATTACATCTTGAGCACCGGCCTCTGCTGCGCCTTGATTGAGTGCAGAATCCAGTTCGCTGTTTCGGTTGTGCTCGCATAACGCCCCGGAAAAATCTCCGAATGCGTAACAAGAAAACGCTTCTCGTTACGCGTGGCGGCGAGCGCGAAGTCTCTAAACGCAATCAAATTGAGGGAATCAATCACTCCACCATTTGCAAGCGTGACGCCTTCAGGAACGTACGACGTGTGCATGCCATCCAGCAGCACCGAATTGACGCGAGCAAAGTGGCGTGGCTGGCGAAGAATGGCGCGGACCGCGCCGTACCCTGCGGAAAATCCAACGAGAGTAATTGCACCAACGTGTTTGGGTTTATTGGAAACAGCTGACTTTGCACGACTGGCGGTGGCGCTGACGACGTTTGTGCCCGCGCTCTCTGGCTTACTGAAAAAAGAACGAGCGAGGCGATGATGCTGGCGCTCGCTCGTCTCACCCCGATTCGTGTCCAAACCAATTAGCGCCGCTGCGACATCGTATGCACGAACTTGCGCGAGCTCGAGAGGGAATCGACTGTCTTCAGATAGGCCTTGATCAAGTCGTGGCTCAGGCTCACTACTTCTTCGCTGCCATTGCGGGCACGCACCTTGATGACCAGAGCATCGCCAGCCGAACGAAGCAGATTATCAGACACGCGTGCGCTGAATGTTTCGTAGGGGGAACACGCTTTCGCGCCTTTGCAATTCCAGATATCTCGCGACATTCCGTACGCTGGTAACGGTTGCGCGAGATCGCTGTTCCGATCGTTGACGAGTTCCTTGTTCTTGCCCTTGTTGAAGCTGCCGCTGCCGCCGGCATTTGTATTGGCGTTTATGCTAGCATTCGCATTCGCGTTGGCGGTAGTCGTGAAGGCGTGCCACTGGGCGCCGTAAAATTCCTTGTAATTGGACAGCGCATACGTGCTCAGATATACCTGGTGGTCGTGCACAATTGAGCCGTCGCGACGTACTTCGGTACGCAGTCCCTGCGTGTTGTCGTCGGCGCTCCACGCGACTACGGCCGCCGAAGGTGCGCCCCAATAGTCGCGAATTACAACTGTCGGCGGATCACCGGTTTGTTCGTCCACGGTGCGACTGAAGGCCATCGGAATGCCAGCCGCACTTGAGCGCGCCGGTATGGTGGCCGATCGCACGCAGGCGGCCGTAGTGCCGAACGCAATCGCTGCCGATATGAGCGCTACGCGGCGGATAAATGTGGGAGCGAAGGCTGACACAATGCACACTCCGGTCAAAAGGGCGGGTCAGTGAATATTGCGATCAGAGGCCCGCACCGCGAGAGTTGTTCATGCGGTTCTTCTTCATTCTACTCGGCCTGACGTTCGCCCGGTCCATTGCGGCGCAAAATGCCAGTGCACCGGCGGCCGGGCGCGGCGCAACTGTCTCCGGCGTCGCCTACGACAGCGTGGCTGGCAGGGTACTGCAGGGCGCCATGGTGCAACTCGTAGGGTCCGACAACCAGTCGCATTACGGCAAAACGGTTTCGGCCGATGCCATGGGACGCTTCACGTTCGACAGCGTGCCCAACGGCAACTACAACATTGGGTTCTTTCATCCCGTGCTCGACTCGCTCGGGCTTGAGCCGCCGGTTCGCGCACTGCATGTCGCAGGGCAGGCGACGCTGCAGGCAGATGTGGCCGTGCCGTCGCCAGAACGCATTCGTGCCGCCATTTGTGGCCCGCACACGACGCAGAATACGGCGGCATTGGTCACGGGCATCGTGCGTGATGCCCGTGATGGCTCACCGATTAACGGCGCCAAGGTTGTCACGTCGTGGCTTGAACTGACGTTTACTGGCGGCGCGATCAGCAAGAACATGCCGCGTCGGTTTACAACGACGAAAGACAACGGCTGGTTTGGTTTTTGCAATGTGCCAAGTCCGGGCGCGGTTGAGCTAATTGCGGGGCATGGCGCGGACAGCACGGATTACATCGAAGTGCAGGTGCCGGCCAGCGGATTTTTTCGGCGGGACATGTATGTGGGCGCTGCGCGCGTTGTCCCCGTCGCCGACAGCGTGCGCAAGGCGGACTCACTCGCGCGTCATCCGGGCCGGTTGTTCGCCGGTGATGGATTGTTGAGCGGAACGGTGACTGCTTCTGATAGCAAATCGCCTGTGAGCAATGCGCAAGTGAGCATTGTTGACGGCCCGCGGACTATTACCAACGAGCGCGGCGAATGGACGTTGCACAACATCGCTTCGGGTACACGCACATTGGATGTCCGCGCCCTTGGTCACTATCCCGATCATCGCGCGGTTGATGTGATAAAGGATGCGCCATCAGTTCGCGTCGAACTCACAACACTCAAGGCAGTGCTGGCCGAAGTAAAAGTCACAGCGACGCGTCTTGGTTCGCGAAATTTTGTAGAGTTCGAAGAACGTCGTAAATCGTCGGGGATGGGTCGCTTCATGACGGCGGCAGATATTGCCAAGCGCAATCCATTCAGTACTTCAGAGATTTTTCGCCAATTTCCCGGTGTGTATTACGAAGGGCGCGATACTTCGGTCGTGCAGATGCGCGGAGTCTTCACAGATCGGTGCAGCCCGGCAATCTTTGTGAACGGTCGCCAGGTACAAGGCAATCCATCCGAAAATGCGGTGGTGTCGGGGATGTCCGCTGCGGATATCGACATGTTTGTGAAGCCTGCGGATATCGTCGGAATTGAAGTGTATCAAACAGGCACGGTACCAGGTCAATTCATGGTTCCGCTGAGCGGTTGCGGCAGCATTGTGTTCTGGACGAAGTGACGCAGTGCGCGGCTATTTTTTGTACACGGACGTCTTGCCTGCCTCGGTGAAGGTCAATGCGCTGCTTGAATAGATCGCAAGCTTATCCACCAAGGTACCCGCGGCATGAAACGTGAGCGAGGTTCCCTGTGCCCCAAACGAACCGCGCGTCGTGCCGTACTGGAACAGCAGTGACCGCAAACCTTATCAAAATACAACTGGTCATTTCCGGTTCCAGCTATTTATCGAAATCGGCCTCAACTCTCTCTGAACTGTGATTTCATCAATCGTTGATCGCGAACGAATAAAAACCGTCATCGTGGATGCGCACGATGATATCGCGCGGCTGGTCGCCAAACGCATTGCGAACGTCATTCGCGCGCGAAATGCGGAGGGTAAGGGCGCCGTGCTGGGATTGGCCACTGGCTCAACGCCAATTGGTGTGTACCGCGAACTCATTCGCATGCATCGGGACGAAGGGTTGAGCTTCCGCAACGTCGTTACGTTCAATCTCGATGAGTATTTTCCCATGTCGGTGGACAGCGTACATGCGTACCATCGCTACATGTGGGAGAACTTATTTTCGCAGATCGACATTGATGCCGCGAATGTGCACCTGCCACCGGGAACGATTCCGCATGACAACGTTGAGCAGGCGTGTCGCGAATACGAGGAGAGCATCGTCGCTGCAGGAGGAATTGATTTTCAAATACTGGGCATTGGCAAAACGGGACACATCGGCTTTAACGAACCTGGCAGTGGCGTAACCAGTCGCACGCGGTTGGTGCATCTCGACAACATCACGCGGAAAGACGCTGCTGCCGATTTCTTTGGCGAAGAAAATGTGCCGCGCGAAGCCATTACAATGGGTGTTGCAACTATTCTCGCAGCGCGCGAAATCGCAATTCTCGCGACTGGTGAGCACAAGTCCGCAATTGTGCGCCGAGCCGTTGAGGGGGAAGTGGATCGCGAAGTGGCAGCGACATTCCTGCAGCAACATCCGGCAACAACATTTTACGTGGATCGCGCCGCAGCCGCGGATCTTACGCGAGTTGCGACACCGTGGTTGGTGGATGAAATCGCCTGGACAGCCGATCTCGCAATTCGCGCAGTCACCTGGCTCGCGTTGCAAACAGGAACGGCAATATTAAAGTTGACGCAAGCCGACTACGCAAATCATCAACTGTCGTCGCTCGTGGCGCGCTACGGAACGCCCGGTGCCGTGAACGGCGAAGTGTTTAATGCATTGGGTGCCAAAATTCGTGGTAAAAGCAAGCTGCCACGCAACAAGCGGGTGATTTGTTTTTCGCCGCACCCCGATGACGATGTTATTTCCATGGGTGGTATTCTGCGCAAGTTTGTGCAGAACGAAAATGACATCCACGTGGCGTACATGACCAGCGGCAACATTGCCGTTTTCGATCACGACGTGCGTCGTCACATGGACTTTCTTGTGCGCCTGCACGACGATCAGCATTTGGGGGGCAGCGATACCGCGCAATTGGCCACGCGCGTCGACGCGTTTCTGCACGCAAAGCATTCGGGGGACGTTGATCTACCGGAAGTTCAGGACATCAAGCGTATCATTCGTGAATCGGAAGCAGTGAGTGGTATCGAAGTGCTCGGCCTCACGCGAGCGCATGCCCGATTTCTGAATTTGCCGTTCTATCAAACGGGCAAGGTAAAGAAGGACCCCATTGGTCCAGCAGACGTCGCAATTGTTGTCGCGTTACTTCGTGAACTGAAACCTGAAATCGTTTTTGTTGCAGGTGATTTGTCTGACCCGCACGGCACGCACCGCATGTGCAAGGAAGCGATCGACAGTGCACTCGCGGAAGTTTACACCGACAAGGCGGATCGCCCCGAGGTTTGGCTATACCGAGGCGCGTGGCAGGAATGGCCAGTGACTGAAGCGACGTGGTTGGTCCCAATGTCGCAGGAAGAACTCAAGCTCAAAATTCAGGCAATTTTCAAGCATCAGTCGCAGAAGGACTCCGCACCATTTCCGGGTGCGGACGAGCGTGAATTCTGGCAACGTGTTGAACAACGAAACAAGCAGACTTCGGCGCAACTTGATCGGTTGGGGCTCGCTGAGTATTACGCAATGGAGGCGTACGTGATAGACTAGGCGCGCCACAGCGCCGCTTTCGGCGCGCCAGTACAAGAGTATTCTCCAACCCACGGACCGGCATGACACTGGTTATCGATCGCCTCACGAAGACGTACGCCAACGGAGTGCGCGCGCTTCAGGATGTATCACTGACCATATCACCCGGCATGTTTGGCCTGCTCGGCCCCAACGGAGCGGGGAAGTCTACGCTGATGCGAACGATTGCCACGTTACAGCAGCCCGACAGCGGATCAATTCGCTTTCAGGACATCGATGTATTGAAGCAGCCCGACAAACTTCGTGAAGTACTCGGCTACCTTCCGCAGGAATTCGGCATTTATCCGAACATGCCCGCGGAGTCTGTGCTTGATCATTTCGCGACGTTGAAGGGTGTGGTAAATGCGGGAGAGCGGAAGGAGTTGGTGCAAGCGTTGTTGCAGCAGGTGAATTTGTACGAAGCGCGCAAGAAGAGTGTTGGCGGGTATTCCGGAGGCATGAAGCAGCGATTGGGAATTGCAATCGCGCTCGCCGGCAATCCAAAATTGCTCATTGTTGATGAACCAACGGCGGGGCTCGATCCAACCGAGCGCAATCGTTTCCTGAATTTGCTGGCGGGTATTGGTGATGATGTTGTGGTCATTCTGTCAACGCACATTGTGGAAGATGTGCGCGAGTTGTGCGCGCAGATGGCCATCATCAACAAAGGGGGGGTAATTGTGCAGGGCGTGCCGTCGAAAATTCTCGACGAAATTCGCGGTCGGTTGTGGCGGAAAGTTGTGCCGCGCGCGCAGGCCGATGATTACCGCAAACGCTATCAGGTGATCAGCACGAGTATGTCCGCGGGTGCGTCGGTGCTGCATGTGTACGCGGAAACGAATCCCGGCGATGGCTTCGAATCAATTGATCCCGATTTGAGCGACGTTTATTTCCACCGGTTGGCTGCCGCGTCGGGCGGCACCGTGCCAGTGGGGGCTTAAGATGTTTGGCTCATTGTTGCGGTTTGAGTTGGTCTCGCATTTGCGACGACCCACCACGTGGTTGTACTTCGCGATCCTGTTTCTGCTGGCGTTTGGAGTTGTGTCCTCGGACGTCATCACGACCGCCGACGCACTGGGCAAAGTCAAACGAAACTCGCCGTTTGCACTCGCACAGAACTACGTAATTCTGGTTACGATAGGCCAGGTAATTACGAGCGCATTAGTTGGAACCTCAGTGTTACGCGACTTCGATGCGCGAGTGCACGAGTTGTTGTTCACTACACGACTCACGCGAAACGGCTATCTGGCTGCGAAATTTCTGGCAGCGTTTGCAGCGATGATTGTGGTGTATTGCGCGCTGCCAATCGGTGCACTGATTGGTTCGATGATGCCGTGGATAGATCGCGAAACCCTCGGGCCCATTCAGTTGTGGTTTTATGTGCAGCCCTTTCTCGTCTTCGCATTGCCAGTCGTTTTCTTTGTGAGTGCAGTGTTCTTCGCGATTGGCGCATTGACGAGAAATCAGTTCATGATTTACACCGTGGGAATTCTGCTGGTCGTGGGCATTTCCATTGGTGGCGAACTCACCAAGACGCTGGACAAGGATCAAGTTGCCAATCTGGTTGAACCATTCGGCATCAACACGCTGCGTCTGATGACGCGGTATTGGACCGTTGCCGAAAAGAATTCCCAGACCGTACCGCTGAGCGGATTTCTGCTCACGAACCGTTTGGTTTGGTTTGCGATCGCGCTGATGCTCGTTGCGTTGACATTCGTCTTCGTTCGACTGGAAAAAGACACGCGCAAACTGCGCAAAGCGAAACCAGAAGCCCCGGTCACAGAAGCGGTGCCGGTATTCTCAATGCCTGTGTTGCATCGGCAGTTTTCCGGCGAAGCTGCGTTGACCACCTGGTGGAGCGTTACCTGGTTTCACGCACGTTCGTTACTGCGGTCAATGCCATTTCTCGCAATTGCGGCAATAGGACTCATCAACGTTGTCATGAGCTGCATTTACGCTGATCAGCTTTACGACACGCATGTGTGGCCGCTGAGCTGGGTCATGGCGGAAGCGGCCGTTGGCGGGTCGGGCTTGTTCATCATCATTCTGCTCACGTTCTATTCGGGTGAATTGGTGTGGCGCGAGCGACAGGTTGAATTAGCGCAGGTGCTCGATTCGTCACCTGTTCGAAACGCGAGTGTGCTGCTCGGGAAAATCAGCGCGCTGCTCCTGATGCTCGCCGTATTCGATTTATGTTCGATGGCCGCAGGCATCAGTGTGCAACTCGCCAAAGGCTACACGGACATCGACCTGTCGTTGTACTTCGTTCACTTTTTCATCGTCGACTTTCCTTCGTACTTCGTTTTCATCGCGCTGGCGTTTTTCATCCAATCAATCGTACCGAAAAAGCCGATTGGTCACGTGCTGATGATTCTGGTGTACGTGTTGTCGTTGGTGTACCAGAACATCGGATGGGAACATCGTTTGTATCAGATTGGAAGCGGCGTGCGCTTTCGCTATTCCGATCTCAATCGTTACGGCCCGTATCCGTCGCAATGGTTGCCAGTACATGGTTATTGGACAGCGATTGCTGCAATGATTGTCGTACTGGCGTACCTGTTCTGGGTTCGTGGTACCGAAACCAAGGCAAAACTCAAAACTGCGGCTGCGCGTTTTGGCGCATACGCGAAGGGGATATTTGCTGGATCATTGTTGGGCGCCGGCGCGTTGGGTGGCTTCATTTTCTACAACACGAATGTCCTGAATTCCTACGAACCGCAAAACGAGGGTTTTAAGCGCGTCGCCGCATTCGAACGAAAATACAAGCCCTTTGAAAAGGTCAATCAACCAAAAGTGATTGGCGTAAGCATGGCCGTAAACATTTGGCCCAAAGAACTGCGATTCACGACCAGCGGTAAACTCACAATGATCAATCGTCACAACACGGCCATTGATACGTTGTTCGTCGAAGGAATCGGCTCAAAAAACGGCAACGTTGTGTGGGATTCGCTCGCGCTTGATCGGCCCGCGACGCTGATCGTCGCTGACACGGCACAGGGCGTTTACGTCTATCGCCTCGCAACGCCGCTCGCGCCCAATGATACCCTTCATCTGAGCTATCACCAGACATTCCGCGAGCGCGGATTTGCCAACGGCGACGTTTCGCATCGCATCGCCGATAACGGCACCTTCATCAATCGCGACGTGTTTCCGCACATCGCGTACGACCCGAACGAAGAATTGCAAAACGATGTGGAGCGCCGCAAGCAGAAGCTGCCCGTGCGTGAACGCACACCGGCAATCACCGACTCCGCGCGCTGGAACGACCAATTCTTTTCCCCCGCTTCCGACTTCATCACGTTCGATGCTGTTGTCAGCACCGACAGCGATCAAATCGCGATGGCGCCGGGATATCTGAAGAAAGAATGGCGCGAAGGGGAGCGCCGTTACTTCTCTTATGCGATGGATGTGCCAATTCCGGACTTCTACTCGTTTCTTTCAGCACGCTACACGGTCACCCGCGACAAATGGAACGACATCCCAATAGAGATTTATCATCACTCTACGCACACCTTCGACGTGCCGCGCATGATCGAAGCCGCCAAGGCGTCACTCGCATACTACACCGCGCAGTTTGGTCCATACCAGCACAAACAACTACGCATTCTGGAATTTCCGCGCTACGCAACATTTGCACAGTCATTCCCGAATACGATTCCCTTCTCCGAAGGCATCGGTTTCATCGCGCGCGTCGACAGCACCTCTGAAACCGATGTTGACTATCCCTATTTCGTGACCGCTCACGAAATCGCGCACCAATGGTTTCCGTATCAACGCATGCCGGCCAACGTGCAGGGCGCACAGGTGTTGTCGGAAGCGTTAGCCGAATACTCTGCGCTCGCGGTGCTCGACGAAAAATACGGCGACGCGCATTTACAGAAATTCCTGCGCTTTGAACTGGATCAGTATCTGCGCGGCCGCAGCAGCGAAACGAAAAAGGAAATGCCGCTGATGCTGGTCGAAAACCAGGGGTACATCCAATATCAAAAGGGTTCGCTCGCATTCTTCGCGTTGCGTGACTTGATCGGCACGAAAGCGCTGAACGGCGCGTTACGCGCATACCTCGATGCCGGGCGTTTTGCCGGACCGCCGTATGCAACAACTCTTGATCTGGTCAAAGAGCTCAAGACGGCTACGCCGGATTCAATGCAATACGCCATTCACGATCTCTTCGAAACAATCACCCTCTGGGATTTCCGCACCGACAGCGCCACCACCATCAAACTTCCCGACGGCACCTGGAAGGTTCGGCTGGCGGTATCATCAGGCAAGTTGCGCGCAGACTCCCTGGGCAACGAGAAGAAGATACCGATTGCCGATTACGTCGATATCGGCGTATTCGGCGAAAAAATTCCCGGAAATCGCATTGGCAAACCGCTCGAAGTACGCAAGGTAAAGATCACGAAAGACAGCGATGTGTTCGAATTCATCGTGAAAGAAAAACCGGTGCGCGCAGGTATTGATCCCTTCAATAAACTCATCGACCGCAATCCGGGGGATAACTCCAAAGACGTCTCCGGCAACTAGCTGTTCCCGTTTGCGCTTCCGTTTCCGGGACGCAAAGAACTGTCTGCCCACTCGGCCACCAACAAATGGTGGCCGAGTTGCGTTCTTAGATTCACATGACCGTTCTGGTCCCGCATTCCCTCCTCCAGAAACCCCCATGCGCTACCTCACTCAGCAGTCTCGTCGAACGCAAGCGTTGGCATTCGCGCTTGCATGCACCTGCGGCGCTCTGCCGCTGGCCAGCATCCATGCTCAAACGAATTCCGGTGCGTCGTCGACCGCAGCGAATTCGCCGGCCACTTCAATGCCCGTCATGCGTGACGGTAAGAAGGTGCTCAACCTCGAGGACTATGGTCGCTGGAATCGCATCAACTCCACCGCTATTTCGAGCGACGGAAAGTGGATGACGTTCACGTATGCGCCGAACGAAGGAACGTCGGTGTTGCACGTGAAGTCCCTTGACGGCGACAAGGATTACACGGCTCAACTGGGCGGCACCGGCGGTGGTCGTGGGGCGGCGGCAGGTGGTGGACGTGGTGGCGCACCCGGCGGCGGCGGCGCGCCCGGCTTCTCGGACGATTCGAAGTGGGCGACCTATTTCGTACCGCCGAGTGAGCGTGGCGGTGCAGCAGCGGCGGGCCGTGCGGGTGGCGGCGGAGGAGGCGGTGGCCGCGGCGGTCGCGGCAACACACCACCACCTCAAGGTGCGGCGGCGGCACCGGCCGCGGCTGCTGTTGGTCATCTCGAGTTGTTGAATCTGGCAACGGGCGAGAAGACACCATTTCCAAACGTAGCGGCCTGGAAGTTCTCGCCGGGTTCGAATTACCTCGCAATGCGGCTCAACAAAACCAGCACCGACACCAAGGCACTCGGCAACGATCTACTCGTGCGAGATCTGGCAACAGGAATGAATCGCCCGGTCGGCAGTGTGTACCAATATGAATTCGATGACGCAGGAAAGGTGTTGGCATACACGGTTGATGCGCCGGACAAACTTGGTAACGGCGTCTACCTGCTTAATGTCGCTACGGGTGAAACGAAACAACTGAATTCAATGGCTGCAGAGTATGATGCGCTCACGTGGAGTGGCGACGGAACGAATCTCGCCGTTTTGCGTGGCGACAAAGCGAAAGATATGAAGCAGAAATCCAACGTGTTGCTCACGTGGAATGGTGTTGCATCCGGGACCGGCAAGGCCTTCGTGTTCGATCCGTCAAAGGACGCGTCGTTCCCGAAGAACATGGTGTTGAGCGAATACACAGCTCCGCGTTGGAGCCGCGACGGTTCACGTGTGTTCATTGGCTTGAAGGAGCAGGAAGCCGAAATTCCCGCGCTCGACTCAATCAAGGCCAACGTCGACGTGTGGCATTGGAAAGACCAATCGCCGCAGTCGGTGCAAATTGTGCAACTCGGCCAGTTGCGGCGCGCAACTGCGCAGGCCGTGGTGTTTGTGAACACCGGAAAATTTGTCAGACTTGTTGATGACAGCTTGCGCACGGTAGCGATGGCGCCGAATTCGAATTTTGGTGTTGGTCGAAATGACGCAGCATATCGCGGGGAAATTGCGTGGGGTGGAAGCCGGGCAGATTTGTACCGAGTCGATGTGAATACCGGCGCGCGCATTCTGATCGACAAAGGATTGTCGCGCACCTATGGGACCTCTCCCGATTCCAAGTGGTTTCTGTATCTCAAGAACAAGCAGATGCGCGCGTTCAATCTGGAAACGTGCAATTCCATTTTGCTCGATGCGTCGTTGGTTCCCGGCAAGTCGTTCGTGAATGAAGACGACGATCACGCGTACGAAAAACCGATCTGGGGTTTGGGCGGTTGGGCGAACGATGGCAAGACCGTGCTGTTGTACGACAAGTTCGATGTGTGGCGTGTGCCCCTTGATGGATCGAAAGCGACGAACCTCACGCAGGGCGCGGGCAAAGCGCAGGATATCCAATTCCGCGTCGTTCGTTTAGGTGTCGCCGGCGGCGGTGGACGCGGCGGTCGCGGTGGACGCGGTGGTGGTGCGGCAGCCAACGAGGAAGATGACGGCATTGACATGAGTCAGCCGATTATGCTTTCGGCGTATGGTGATCGAAACAAGAAATCAGGGTACTGGCAAGTGACGGCTGGTCAGGCACCGAAGTCGATTGTGTGGGAAGACAAAAACATTGGCGGCGTCGTGAAGGCAACGGACGCTGATCGCATTATCTACACACAACAGGATTTCAACGAGTTCCCCGATGTGTGGACGGCGAGCACAATGTTTGCTTCGCCAAAGAAAATTACCGACGCGAATCCAATTCTGAGCGAGTACGCGTGGTCGCCAAAAAAAGTGCTCATCGACTACACGAATTCGAAAGGAAAGAAGTTGCAAGGCACCTTGATGCTGCCGGCCGGCTACGAGCCTGGTAAAAAATATCCAATGCTCGTTGAGTTCTACGAAATCATGTCGAACACGCATCACAATTTCTCAACGCCGGGTTACAGCAACAGCCCGCAGCTGTCGACTTATGCGAGCAACGGTTATCTCGTGTTCCAACCGGATATCGTGTACGAAATTGGCAAACCGGGAACGTCGGCGGTGGATTGCATGACGTCGGCCGTCAAGAAAGTTATTGAGCTTGGTTACGCCGATCCGAAGCACATTGGCTTGCACGGACACAGCTGGAGCGGCTACCAGTCGTCATACATCGTTACGCAAACGAACATGTTTGCGGCCGTCGTGACCGGTGCTCCGCCAACGAATCTCATCAGCTTTTATGATGAGTTGTACAAAAGCGCCGGCACGGTGCAGCAGGGCATTACGACGGTTGGACAAGTTCGCATGGGCGCCGGCGTCACGCCCTGGAATGCGCACAACTTGTACGTTGAGCAGTCTCCCATTTCACATGTGCAGAATATCCATACCCCATTCATGATTCTGCAGGGCATGGAAGATGGCGCGGTGGACTACGTGGAAGGACTGCAATTCTTCAACGCAGCGCGCAGCAACGGCAAGGAAGTCATTCTGCTTTCATATCCAGGCGAAGCGCACAACCTCACCAACCGCGACAACCAGAAAGACTTCACCATTCGGATGAAGCAGTATTTCGATCACTATCTCATGGACAAGCCGGCTCCCAAGTGGATGACCGACGGCCTGCAACAGGTGAACAAAGGTGGGCCGGTTAGGTAACGGAGAGGCGGCGTTCGTTACGCAGTCGATGGCTAAAACGTCTCGGGCATAGATCAGGCCTTGCGCCTGGTCCGTGCCCGCAGTCGTTTGGGATGATCGTATCACACCGTTCCACTCCTCGTCATTAATTAATTATGCGCCTACGCGTCCTGTTTGCTTCAATTTTTCTCGCGCCCGCCGTACTGGCCGCGCAAGGCTCGGCATCTCACGGTGCGGATTTCTCGCTCGGACTCACTCTCGGTACGCTTGGAATCGGAGTCGAAGCGAACAAACTGATTACCAGCCACGTCGGCGTACGCGCTGGTTTGAATTTCTTCAATTACAACACCACGCGCGACGAAGACGACCTTTCGTTCGATGCCAAAATCAAATTCAAGGCGTTCACGGGTCTCGTTGACCTGTATCCAGGGGCGCGCGGAAAATTTCACTTTACGGGCGGTATCATGACCAACCCCGTCGAGTTCACTGGAGTTGGAAGACCCAGCGCTTCATCGACCTTCAAAATTGACGACGTTTCTTACACGGCGGCGCAAGTTGGAACGCTCAACTCGGTTGCGAAATTCTCGTCGGTGCTACCCTATGTTGGAATGGGTATTGGAACGCCCGCCAATAGTCACAAGGGTGTCAAAATAATGGTCGATTTCGGTGTTGGCATTGGCCAGCCAACGCTCACATTGACTGCGACCGGCGCAGCATCGAATGCGCAGCTTGCCCAGAGTTTGAAAAATCAGGAAGCGAAAACGCAGACTGATTTGCGAAAGTATGTGAAGGCGTACCCAGTCAGCACGTTTACAATTGCGTTCGCGTTCTAGTTCATGAAATGAAAAAGGCGTCAGCGATCAATTCGGTCGCTGACGCCTTTTTGTTTTAGAGCGATAGCTAAGTTAGTTCGCAGGAACGGTCACGCTTTGCGCTGTTGACGAAGTAATGCCACCACTGCCTGTAACGCGATAAACGAACGTATACACACCGGCGGGCACTGTCGAATCAACTGTAAGAGTTCCCGCCATCGCGTTCAGGGCTTGCGATGTGCTCGCTGCTACGTTCGTCGGAAATCCTGTTGCATTAAATCCCAATGGCAGCGGGTCAAGGGTCACAACGTATGAGCCGCTGTATCCGCCTTGTCGCTGCGCGCTGACTAGCAGAATGTTGCTTGCGCCTCGAGTAATCGTGAGTGGCACGGTGCGAAGCACGACGCCCGGCACCTGCACCACGTGCAGAATGAATGTCGTAGTTCTATCGGCCAGTCCGGGAGTCTTTCCCCGAACGGTTACGGTTACGTCGCTTTGAGGTGCAGTCACTGGCACCACAATTGACAGTGTCGACCCGCTAACCGAAACCGGCGGATCAAACGTTGCAACGGTTCCGGCAGGCGCGCCTTCCAGCGAAAATGTCACGTTGCTGAAAAATCCACCGGCCTTTGGCATTTGAATGAATTGTGTGGCGGTCGTATTGACCGTTGCATCAAGCGCCGGAATTGATGCGATCAATCGGTAGGCAGGGTGCGTTGCATCCAACACCGTGAGTGGAACTGGTGTCTTGACATCAACGTTGCCAATGGCCGTGGCGCGAACTGTCATTGAAGCCGGAGCCTGCGATGCACCAACCAACGCCGTCAATGTCATCACACTCGTTGAGTCGCTCGGCGCGATATTGGCTGGACTGAAAGTCGCCAGAATATTCGATGGCAAGTCAACCGCCGACAACGTGACAGGATCGAACAACCCTCCTGTTCGCGTAATCCTTATGGGTACTGTAATTGAAGTATCGACATGAATTGAAATTGGACTTGTCCCCACTACAACATCAACACCCGGCACCGCAACTTTAACGGTGAACGTTGTCGACACTGCCGTGACATTGGGCCCGCTCGCACGAAGTGTCACCACATACGATCCGGCCGGTGCGTTGCTCGCCGCAGTGAACCGCACCTTTCCCGTCGGATCCTGTACGCCGAGGCCAGGGGGATCGAACGTCGCCGTCAACCCCGTGGGCAATCCCTCGACGCTCATGGTAACCACGCCGTCGTAGCTGCCTCCGCGCGACAAAGAAAACGTCACCAAAGCGCTTGTTCCTGTTGAGATCTCCACCGAACTGCCGGTGGTCGTCAAGTTTGAAATCGTCGGCGTGATCGTGCCGGCCGTGTTGGCGCCCGAACCCGACTCGCAGGCGGGCAGCGCGCTGAAAGCCAAACCGCCCGCAAGCAACGCGCAAATTTTGCGATTCATATTTCTTATGGCCTCGACGTCGAGTTTGGCGGGAAACCAGGGATGTCTTCCTGTTCAGTGTGTGCGACGGATATTATCGGGCAAGCATTGATCGGACGCAATAACCGTTCAAACAGAAAGAGTCGCGCTTTGAACTCTCCCCGGCTCCGGTTGTTCCGAAGCTTCACAAGTGGGCTTCCACAAACTGAACATGCCAAACGTCGAACTGGTTGACCGCCTCGCGACACATCGCACGCTCGCTCAAGTACCGCGCGCGCAGGTGGAGTGGCTCGCGAGCAACGGGCACTTGCGCGAACTCAAAGCCGGTGACGTCCTCACATATTCAGGTGGCACCGTCGATGGATTGTATGTTGTTCTCAGTGGACATTTGTCCATCCGTGTCGATCGCGGCGCTGGTCCGCGCATTGTGATGGAATGGCACAACGGAGACGTCACTGGGTTGCTTCCGTACTCGCGAATAAAAACACCCCCGGGTAACGTCGTTGCCGAGCAACCGACAACGGTCTTCATGGTGAATCCTCCAGAAATTCAACGCATGACAATCGAATGCCACGAGCTTACGGCAGTCATGGTACACGTCATGCTCGACCGCGCTCGCACTTTCAAATCGAGCGAGCTTCTCGACGAAAAACTCGTCTCACTGGGTCGTATGGCTGCGGGGCTTGCGCACGAGCTCAACAATCCAGCGTCCGCGGTGGCGCGCAGCGCAAAAATGCTTGTCGCCGAAATGGAGCGCCTCGACGTAACTAACAAGAAACTTGGCGCACTGAATTTGTCGGACACGCAGTACTTTTCTATCGCTGCATTGCGCGATGAACGGAACGCAAAGCCCGTGATATCATCGCCGCTCGAAGTTGCCGATCGCGAGGATGCACTTTCCGATTGGCTGGACGAGCGTGGAGTGTCTGGCATCGAAACTGAACAACTGGCCGCGGCTGCGTTTGTGCCAACTGATCTCGACACACTGAATGCTGCGGTTGGTACCGATAAAATTGGACCGGTGCTCTCGCACATTTCTGCAGAACAGAACGTGCGCCGCCTCGCCCGGGAAATCGACGTGGCGGCCTCGCGCATTCACGCGCTGGTTGCTGCCGTGAAGGGTTTCACGTACATGGACCAACAGGCAACATTGCAACCTATTGCAATTGGTCGTGGCCTTGCTGACACTATCACCGTGCTCGGCGCAAAGGCGCGCACAAAATCCGTTACGGTCTCGTTGGAAATTGCACCCGATCTTCCGCCGGTAAATGGATACGGAGGAGAGCTCAATCAGGTGTGGGGCAATCTGCTCGACAATGCCATCGACGCTTCCACAAAAGGCAAGGTAAGCATTTCGGCGTATGCCGAACTTGGCAATATTGTTGTGCGCGTAATTGACGATGGCAAAGGCATTCCTCCGGACGTTCTCGCCCGCATCTTTGATCCGTTCTTCACCACAAAGCCTGTCGGCGAAGGCACGGGGCTTGGCCTCGACATCGCGCGACGTATTGTGCAACGCCATCGCGGTATGCTTGATGTTACAACAGACGCAAACGGCACTGAGTTTCGCGTGACACTGCCGGCGTTAGCCTCGACTTCGCCAAATCCTTTATAAAACACTTCAATCGCTGGAGCTTCAGGTGGCGAAGCCAGTCATTCTTGCTGTCGACGATGATCACGAAGTATTGAGCGCGGTCGAACGCGATTTGCGTCAGAAATATCGCGCGCAATATCGCATCGTCGGTGCATCATCCGGACAACAGGCACTCGACACGGCGCGTGAATTCAAGAAGCGCGGCTCGGCCATCGCGTTGTTTTTGGTTGATCAGCGAATGCCCGACATGTCGGGTACCGCGTTGTTAAGTGAATTGCGTAAACTCTATCCCGACACAAAACGCACATTGCTTACGGCGTACGCTGATACTGCCGCTGCGATTTCCGCAATCAATGAAGTTGGGCTCGATTATTATCTGCTCAAGCCGTGGGATCCCCCCGAGCAGCGTCTCTATCCAATTCTCGACGACTTGCTCGCCGATTGGCACGCGCATGCGGTCATACCCATCGATGGCTTGCGTGTTGTTGGTTCCCGCTGGTCAGCTCAGAGTTTTACCACACGCGACTTTCTTTCGCGCAATCAAGTGCCATATCAATGGATCGACATCGATCAGGATGCCGAAGTGCGTGCGCTGATCATGGGTGGCAAGGAAGAAACACCGCGTTTGCCAGTCGTGTTGCTTTCAGACGGCTCTTCGCTAATTGCGCCGACGAATTCCGAACTGGCGATCAAAGTCGGAATGCAAACAATCGCGGCGCGTCCATTTTACGATCTTGCGATTATCGGTGCAGGACCTGCTGGTCTCGCGTGCGCAGTATACGGCGCGTCCGAAGGGCTTAAGGTGGTGCTCATTGAGCAGAACGCGCCCGGTGGGCAAGCTGGTACCAGTTCGATGATCGAGAACTACCTCGGCTTTCCCAATGGCGTAACTGGTGCCGATCTTGCGCGCCGCGCAACAACGCAGGCACAACGCTTTGGTACCGAGCTTCTCGTTGGCAATTCGGTCGTTGGTTTGCGTCGTGAAGATCCGTATCGCATTGTCCAACTGTCCAACGGCACTGAAGTCGCGTGCCACGCGTTGATGCTTTCGTCGGGAATGGCGGCAGTCAAAGAGCTCGAAGTTCCGGGCGCCGAGAAATTGATTGGTGCCGGCGTGTATTACGGCGCAGCGTTGTCAGAAGCGGCGATGTATCGCGATCAACACATCTTCGTACTTGGCGGTGCAAATTCGGCAGGGCAGGGTGCACTATTTTTCTCACGGTACGCCAGCCAAGTCACGTTAATTGTGCGCAAGCCTTCACTGTCGCCGCAAATGTCGCAGTATTTGGTGGATCGCATCCGGCATTCCGAAAACATCAACGTCGTTGGCGATTCAGAAATCACGGCAGTGTACGGTGATACGCACCTGGAAAGCATGGACATTCTGAACGCAGAAACCGGCGTGAGTCAGTCACTACCTGCCAATGCGTTGTTCATTTTCATTGGCGTTGCACCGCGCACCGAACCGTTTCGTTCGCTGGTTGCGACCGATGACAAGGGATTCATACTCACGGGTGTGGACGCGTGCGCTGCAGCGCGCGGCTGGGGAATTGCGCGCGAGCCCATGATGTTTGAAACGAATGTCCCGGGAATCTTTGCCGCTGGCGACATTCGTGCGAACGCCAATCGAAGAATTGCGGCGGCCGTTGGTGAAGGCTCAGCGGCGATTTTCTCGGTGCATCAGTATTTGCGCGGTGTATAGTCGTTGACGATCGTGCGTTTGCCTCATCGCCATGCGAGGTCGACAACTACCGGCTGATGTTCCGACGGAAAATCGGAAAGTATGTTGGCGTTCGTTACGACGAGCGTTTGCGGAACGAGCACGTGATCAATGCGAACGCGAAAGTAGGAGGCGCGCATGGTAGCTCCGAAACCTGTACCTGCTTCACTAAATGCGTTCGTCAAATCACTCCAGTCGCGCCGGAGAAACTGACTGCCATACGGTGTGTTGAAATCCCCCGCAACAACGTACGCAGTGTCGGCGCGTCGAACCCATTGCGAGACATAAGCTGACTGCAAGCTTCGCGAGTCGAGATTCGTCTGCAGCAGGGAAAAATCGAAGTGACGCGCACTCCAAATGGCATCGCGTGGGCTGTCGAGGTGTACCGAATACACTGGCAATAGTGTTTCGCCAATGCGCACCCTGTATCGCAATACATTCCCCAAATTGTCATAACCTGCTCGGCCATGCCGCTCGCTTAGTGACATGGTGTCGACTCCTTCCAGGGTGCCGCGCAACACCATGCAAAACTCCGACGTGGTATGTACTGAATAAGTCGTCAGCGAACGAAGCGTTTCAGCGAGCTGCGATGCACATCCCTGAAATACGACGATGTCTGCGTTCCATGTTTCGAGATCCTGCCGAATACGGTTCGATAACTCGTTTGACAGGTCTGCGTTAAACGTCACCAGTCGCATTGCGCGATGCGATGTGCGCGGAGGCAATCGCAAGGGTAGTTCAAATTGCGCAACGCCGAACAGCGTAACCAACGACCCTGCAACAGCAATAGCTCCAGTTCGTCGACCTTTCACGAAAGCAACAACCAGTAGAATGGCCCAAGGCCACACCAGATAGGTGCGCGGTCCAAAGAGCAGCAACATTCCAATCGGATCGACATCGCCGCGAAGGCGCATATAGATCACTGTGGCCACCATCAGCAATGCATAGGCAACAACAGCAATTCCAATCGGACCTCTCACTGCGTCTTGCCATCCATGCTTGAGCGCGTGCGTGCTACCGATGCCTTTCTCGAACTGTGGCACCATGTCGGTGAAGCGCGTCGCAAACTGCGAGGCACGACTTCTAAGTCGTGCAAAAATTGAGCTGTCGGGCAGAACAACACGATCTTGGCTTTTGCGACGAGATGATCTCTTCTGGGCACCGGGCGGCGGCGACGGCGCGACTGTCGCGCGTGCAACGTCAATTACTCTGCCGCACTTCCGGCAGCGAAG
>JBDUAX010000218.1:0-7560 GCA_040004455.1 Gemmatimonadaceae bacterium | reverse complement strand
GATCCGGGTAATCCCGATGTTGTGTACGTTGGCGCGCTGGGACACGTGTTTGGTCCGAATGCGGAACGCGGTGTATATCGCACCAGCGACGGCGGAAAGAATTGGAAGAAGATTCTTTTCCGGAACGACAGCACCGGCATCATAGATCTCATTCTCGATCCATCGAATTCGAAAACGATTTACGCTGCATTCTGGCAAGCGGGTCGCACGCCGTGGTCCCTGGTGAGTGGTGGCGCAGGCAGTGGTCTGTTCAAATCCACCGATGGCGGTGATTCGTGGAAAGAAATCACGCGTAACCCTGGATTGCCGCAACAAGGCGCAATTGGAAACATTGGCATTACCGTTTCTCCCGCCAAACCGAATCGTATTTGGGCGTTGATTGAACACGAAGCGAATGGCGGCGTGTATCGCAGTGACGATGCAGGTGCAACGTGGACATTCCTGTCGGGTGATCGCAATCTGCGGCAGCGTGCGTGGTACTTCTCCAAGTTGTATGCCGATCCGAAAGACACGAACGTTGTGTATGCTCCGAACGTGTCACCAATGATTTCAAAAGATGGTGGCAAGACATTCGCGCGCGGTTGGGGTGGTGGTGACAATCACGATGTCTGGATTGATCCGACAAACCCAGCACGTCTGGCAATGGCGCATGACAACGGTGTGATCTTCACGACCGATAGCGGGAAAACGTCGATCTCAACCACGACGCCAACGGGGCAGTACTACCACGTGCATTTGACAAGCCACTTTCCCTATCACGTGTGCGGTGCCAAGCAGGATGCCGGTTCGTCGTGCGGACCGGTGCGTGTTGCGCCTGCTGGTGGACGCGGTGGTGGTGGCGGCGGTCGTGGTGCTGCAACAACGCCCGCTTCGCCATACTCAACGTTTTATGGTGTGGCGGGTGGCGAATCCGGCTACATCTCGTCGAATCCAGCCGATCCAGACATCA
Source organism: Gemmatimonadaceae bacterium (assembly GCA_040004455.1). GTDB lineage: Bacteria > Gemmatimonadota > Gemmatimonadetes > Gemmatimonadales > Gemmatimonadaceae > Gemmatimonas. The sequence continues at coordinate 6,611 of JBDUAX010000218.1, read as the reverse complement.
TGTACGGCGCGAACTACGGCGGCAGCATGGACATGTTGAACATGCGCACTGGCAAGAGCATTGCGATCGATCCGTGGCCGCTCAATCCAATGGGGCACGACGCAAAAGATTCGCGTTATCGCTTTCAGTGGACGTACCCAATTGTGCATTCACCGCACGATCCGAACACGATTTATGCCGGATCGAACGTGGTGTTTCGCAGCACAAACGGCGGATTGTTGTGGACGCCAATTTCCCCCGACCTCACGCGACACGATCCACGCACACTCGGTGCGTCGGGAGGTCCCATTACAAAAGATCAAACATCCGTCGAGTACTACGGAACCGTTTTCACCATTGCGGAATCACCGCGAACAAAGGGTGTGATTTGGACCGGTTCGGATGACGGATTGATTTACTTGTCGCGCAACAATGGTCTGGCGTGGAAGAACGTCACGCCGAAAGGTTTGCCCGACTGGATGCGCTGGTCGATAATCGAAGCGTCACCACACGCAACGGGCACGGCTTTTGTTGCTGGCAATCGCTACCAGATGGACGACTTCGCACCGTATCTTTACAAAACGGCTGACTACGGCGTGACGTGGACGAAAATTGTGAACGGCATTACGGCCGATCATTTCACGCGCTCCATTCGCGAAGACTTGTACCGCCCGGGACTGTTGTACGCATCAACAGAGCGCGGCGTGTGGATTTCGTACGACGCCGGTAGCAACTGGAAAGCGCTGCAAAAGAATTTGCCGCCGGTTCCGGTACACGACATGATGCTGCGCGACGACGATCTCGTAATTGCAACACATGGTCGTGCATTCTGGGTCATGGAAGGATTGGCCGCATTGCGCTGGGCGCCGGAAGAGGTTGCAGTCGGCGGAAAACCATTCCTGTATAAACCGGCTCCAGTGTTTCGTTTGAACGGCCAAGCGTCGCCAACATTTGTGTATCGTCTGCCCGCCGATACTGGCGTCGTGAAATTTGAGCTGTTCGACAAAGCAGGGAAATTGTTACTGACGTCATCTTCATCCGACACTGCACCCACGAATGCGGGCCGCGGTGGTGGTGGCGGATTCGGCGGGCCACAGGCGCCCGCCAAGCCAACGAATCGCGGCGGTATTAATCGCTATACATGGCCAATGCGCTACAAGAACGCGACAGCGTTTCGCAACATGATTACGTGGGCGGGCAGTGGTAACGGACCAGCGATGGAGCCGGGCACATACAAGGTCACGATGACTGCCGGAAACAACGCGCCGGTTTCAGCGGAATTCGTTGTAAAGCGAGATCCGCGGAGTTCCGCGACCGACGCCGATCTCATGGAGCAAACGCGTTTTGCATTGCAGGTGCGCGATCGCATCACGCAAGCCAATGAAGGGGTGATCACCATTCGCAATCTGAAACGCGAAATGGATGAACGCGCGCCGAAAATGGCGAGCACCACTGAGTTTGCCGATCTGGTAAAAACCTTTTCGACAAAACTTGGCACGGTCGAAGATTCACTTTACCAAACCAAGAATCAGAGCGGGCAGGATCCGCTCAACTATCCGATTCGTCTCAATGATCAGATGGGTGGGTTGATGAGTTTCGTGGCTGGTGGCGAGCGACGCCCACCCAAGCAATCATACGACGTCTATGCAGTACTCGGCCCGAAACTCGACGCGGAAATTGCACGCCTTGAGCGCGTAATTGCGACCGATTTACCCAAGGTCAACGCCATGCTCAAGAAAGCTGGCCAGCCGGAAATTGTGCGTTCGAAAGTGGAGCCTCCTGTTACGGCGGCAAGACCCGCGTTCGTGCCGTAGCACAACCCCATGTTGCCAACACTCACAAGCTTGAGACGTTCGACAACTGGATTGCGCTGAGCGCAGTTTCGTGATGTGTTCAATTCAATTGGGTGAAGGCGCAACTCGAAGGGCTCGATCGCTCGCGGTACGTCAACATCGCACTCTTCTTTCATCATCCGCCGTTTTCATCGGGGCCTCAGGGTGGCGCAACCGTTTAAAAGAACGCGGCGATGCTGCGCAGCGACTGGATGCCGCTGTTTCGCATGCATCACGTTCGGCTATCATATTTTATCATCATTTGCAGTTTACATTTTTTGTTTTTCTTCACGATTCCGTGCCCGTTCTTGCAGTTCTCGGCGTCTCGACGGCTCCGCGTGCCATGCAGTTGCAGTTCTCGGTGTTGCCGTGCGTCTCCAGCCAACGGCGCCCGAACCCGTCCCGTTCGAGCGCCGCTCGGCGTGCTCGCCTTATGGGAAAACCACCGACCCACCCTGCATCGCGAATGCCGGCAACCCAATCGGCTTATCCGTGCAAAGGCTTCCCGTTGGATAGAGCACGTCTTTCGGACCACCCGCCCCCATCGCGACTCCCCCGACGTTGCTGAAATGCACAACGGCCTTGCTTCCAATCGCGGCTAACTGCGGCTGACTGCTCTCCGTGACCTCCCACTCCCCCCATGCCTCGTTGCCCACAATCGCAATACATGTAGTCTTGCCGCGGATGACACCGGTCGAGCTCACGCCATAGACTTTCGCATCTATGATGTTGGTGCTGTCGGCACCCGAGATCAGTTCATTCTTGTCATTCACCTTCCACGCACCGGAGAGTTTGTAGACGAGGAAACCTCCTGCCGCGGGCTGCGACACGGTGCCTGAGTAATGAACCTCGCGCACGGCGGGCTCGGTGGCGGTTGAATCTTTGCAGGCGAAGAGCGAAAAGCTCAATGCAATGCCGCAGAGGAATTCGAGACGAATCATGGTAGTATGGCTCCTGAAGAGTTAGCGGTATCGGGCTGATGTGCCCGCGCCTATCTTCGCCCGGACCTCCCATCGCCCGATCATCGCAGCGTCATCGCCCGTATGTCATTGCAGCTCAAACTGTTCGGTGGATTGTTACTGTTGGATTCGTCGAGCAACGCGACGCGAGTCACCCGCCGGCATCGTCTGGCAGTTCTCGCGGTACTGGCTTCGACCGAACGCCCGGTGTCGCGCGAGCGCCTGCTTCAACTCATTTGGCCCGACAGCAACGAGGAGGCCGGACGCCATGCGCTGGGCCAGGTACTGTACGGTTTGCGGCAGGACGTCGCGCTGGGTGAACTCGTTTCCGGTGCGACAGATCTCTCACTCAATCGCTCCCACATCTCCTGCGATCTGTGGGATTTCCGCGAACGCCTAAAAACGGGAGATAGGCTCGGCGCCGTCGAATTGTATGCGGGGCCGTTCCTCGACGGCTTTCAACTACCCAATGCCGATGGCTTTGAACGCTGGTGCGAAGAGGAGCGCCGGTCGCTCGCGACCATTGTTGCCACTTCGATAGAAGCGTTGGCGAACGACGCCACGGCTCGCGGCGATGCCAACGAAGCCGCAGTCTGGTGGCGGCGACTGGCGGCGAGCGACCCACTCAGCTCGCGCGTTGCGCTCAGCTATATGAAGGCGTTGGTGGCGACCGGAGATCGCGCAGCAGCGGTCCAACACGCGCGCGTGCATTCGTCGTTGGTGCGCTCGGAATTGGAAACGGATACGGATACTTCGCTGCTCGCGTATGTCGAGGAGTTGCGAACGGCGCCGGTTGTAATGTCGGGGCGAACGCACGACGCACAATCGTTTGCATCTGAATCAGTATTGGCGAATAGCGCTTCAGCAGAAGTTCGTGAAATTGCAGGTATCAGCACGGTGGGCCGTTCAACTGCCGCGCGTAGAGGTCGGCGAGTTATCGCGGCAGTAATTGCAATTGTGGTTGTCGCCCTCGCAGCGGTTGGAATTCAGAAGTACCAATTGCGCAATTCGGACACTCGCGAAACAAGCGGCATTCCCATTGTTGCCGTTCTCCCATTTGTAGTCACTGGCGACAGCACGCGTGCGTTTCTGGGCGAAGCGCTATCGACACTACTCACTTCGCGACTGGACGCGCCCGGCGTGTTGCGCACGCTCGAATCAAACGCGGTTTTGAGTGTTGTCGGAAAACACGCGAATGACGCTGAATCACGCGTGCAAACACTCGGCGCGAATCTTGTCGTGAGCGGCACCATCGTTGTGCTGGGTGATCAACTTGAAATGAAGGCCGAGTTGCGCGGCATTGGCGAACCAGCGTCACGCGCGGTTCGTGCGACATCCCTCGGCGCCGCCGATTCGTTGTTTTCACTTGCCGACAAACTCGGTGCGGCGCTGCTCGTTGCACGCGAAGGGCGCACACTTGGCAGCTCCGCACTTGGAGGAACTACATCAGTTCCAGCGCTCAAGGCCTTGTTGGCCGGCGAGCGTGCACTCCGCGAATGGCAGTTGTTCGACGCGATTACGGCGTACAAAGCGGCGATTGCCATTGATTCTACCTATGCATTTGCGTGGTATCGCCTCACCTTCACCGAGGGCTGGGCCGGTGTGAGCGATTCAAACGCAAAAAAGACACAGGCGACTGCGTTTCGATTGAGCAAGCAACTCCCCGAGCGCTATGCGTTGCTCGCGGAAGCGGTGGCCGCGCGATCACGCAACGATGTTAGCGCTGAGCGTGATCTGTTGACGATTGTGCAGCGCTATCCAGACGACGCCGATGCCTGGTCGGAGCTTGGTGAATATCGAATGCACGTTGGACCGTTGTTCGGTCAACCCACATCACTTGCAGAGGCGCCACTCAGGAGAACACTGTCGCTCGATTCGTTGGGTCATCCCGAAGTGCGGGTGCACCTTACGCAACTTGCCTTCGAACGCGGCGACTATGCCACCGCTCGAGCGTTGATGCGGCCGCTGCTGCCGACTGGGCAGAATAGTGATCGGTCGCAGAATAACATGCGATTGTTGCAGCTACTGACTGGCGCTTCGACTGAGAATATGCAATCGATGCTGCAATCATTGCGCGATGCGCCGGCCGCGGCGAGCGGTCGTGTTGCGCGAATCTCTTTCAGCTCGGTTGGAGTCATTCCGTCAACGCGCGCAGTCGCCGAATCGCTCGCGGTGAGCCCGGGTTCGCGCGAGCATCAACGCGAAGGGCTGTCGATACTCATGGAACTGAACACCGCAGCGCAGCGCTTTGCCGATGTCGAACACGAAGGAAAGGAAATTGCGGCAATTGATTCGCTGTGGGCGGCGGACGCGTGGGGAACGATTGTCCAATCACCCAATGTCATCGTATCACCCGATGTTTGGCGTGCAGCCGGAAATGCACTCGAAGCTGCCGCGAAACACGACACAACCTTCACTGGCGTGCGTCGCCTGTCGCAGGCAGCGCTAATGGCGGCGCGCACGTTGGATAAGGGGGCATACGCTCGACGACTCGCGGCGCTTGCCGCGCGATCGACCGCCTCCAACGGCAATTCGCAAACCCTGCAATCGCTGCGCGCGTTCTGGGCGGAATGTTCGCACGATACAGCCGCATTCGCCCGAGAAATGGGAGATGTGAAAGGCCCTGTCTATTCGCAGTTTACGCGCTGGCAGAAAGCCGAATGGTTGGAGCAGACTGGCAACAGTGAGGAAGCCGAACGTTGGTACTTGTCAACATCATGGGGGCCGTTGTCGTTGTTAATGACCGCTCCGTCTTGGGAAAAAGCTTCACAACTTGAAGCACGACGTGGGAATTCTACAGAAGCAAAAATGTGGAGTAATCGTGCTGCGCGTTACCTGGGGAAAGAGCCTGGTCCGTAATGGTAATGGTTCCCTCGCCGGCAAGTACGCGTGCTGCCGCGTACGTACGAGAGAACACAAATACATCTTGGAATTGCCTATTCGCTTGCCAACGCCTCCTTCGGATCAACGCCAGTGGCGCGATACGCCGGAATGTACGCCGCGACCATCGCGACGAGACCCATGAACAACACCGCACCACCAATCACCATTGGATCGAGCGGGCTTGTTTGAAACACCATCGACGCCATCACGCGTGACAGCGCAAACGCGCCACCAAGACCAATCACGATGCCGATCGCCGCGACAGTGAGCCCGCGCTTCATAACCGTGTTGCGAATGGAACTCCGATCAGCACCCAATGCCATGCGAATTCCGAATTCGCGCGTGCGCAATTTCACGGCATACGACAACACACCGTACAGCCCGAGCGACGCGAGCAATAATGCAACCGTTGCGAAAGCAGTGAGCAAGCGCAGCGTGAACACACGCGTCGCAATGCCCTGGCCTATTGTGCTGGCCAATGTTTGCGGTTGAAACATGACGAGCGCCGGATCGAGCTCGCTGATTGTCTTGCGAACCGGGTTGATAAGCGTTGTTGGTTCGCTGGAGGTGAGGACGACCTGCGACAACAGCCAGTTACGATCTCCCGCTGCCTGTGCATGCGCATGATATACGGTCGGTGCGAGATTGCCTTCCGCGTTTGACGAAACGTCGTTCACCACGCCGATCACTTCGTGTTCGCCGTCGCCAGTTTCGATACGCTGGCCAATTGCACTCACGCCAGGAAAATATTTGTCGGCGATCTCTTGGCTGATCAGGGCGCGCTTCGGCGCTTTATTGTCGTCACCAGCATCAAAAATACGCCCTTGAATGAGGCGAATTCCGACAGCGCGAAAGTAGTCTCCCGAAATGAACCTCTGTTGCGGCGTGTTCATTTTGATATTCTCGGCCGCCACCATCGGACCGGTTCGCGGTCGCGTGCCCCATTGATTGTAGTCGC
>JBDUAX010000010.1:0-25013 GCA_040004455.1 Gemmatimonadaceae bacterium | reverse complement strand
GCGATCGGAGTTGACGCCGGAAGATTTCGGCGGAGTCATGGTCACTGTATATGTGCCGTCAGACATCGATACGCGCGTGCGTGAATTGCTGGCCACGCGTCTTGGGCAGGTTGCATCCTCGGGCGGATTGTCAGGCGTACAGATGCGTTCAAGATTCGTTCTGCTTCCTCGAGTGACGGTGTTGGATGCAACGGCCGCCGGCGGTCTTGAGAAAGTTGTTACGGTATCGGTTGAGGTCACCTTCGAAGCTCGCAACTTCAAGACCGGAGTGCCGATCCATCAGTGGACTGCAACAGTGGCGGGTTCCGGACGCGACAAGGAGACGGCGGTTGTTCAAGCCATCAGCAGCATCAAAGCCAGTTCGCCTGCACTCACTGACTTTGCGCGCGAAACGCATGATCGCATCGTTGCTCAATACAGTCAGAATTGCGACGAGATCTTGAAAGAAGCCAACGCCGTAGCAAAAGATGGACGAAACGACGCGGCATTTGCCGCGCTGTTTGCAGTGCCAGTTGCTGCCGCAAGTTGCCATAGCAAAGCAATGGCCGTTGCTGATAGAATTGCGTCGGGCAATTACGACAGCAAGGTAATCCCGCAGAGCAAGGGTTCGACATCGCAACGCGGAAGTGTTTCGGCATCCGCGTCGGCATCCGTGTCCGGGCGAATAGCCAAAGCAAAGATTTCCGCAGCAGCGTACTTCAATGGCGCAGATTCGCGCGTGCTCCGACTCGATTTTCTCAAATAACAACAAATCAGCAAGTAACGACGCCCTGTGCAAACATCCATAGCGCTGCCGATAACCGCACCTGACGGTTCCACTTTGATTCTCGGTCGCGACGCTAAATCGGCGCAAGTGGTGTTGGCACACCCTTCGGTATCCAGGGCTCACGCATCTATCAAGAGAATACAGGGCTGCTGGTACATCGAAGATCTGAACAGCACAAACGGGACTTTCGTGTCGGGTATACGGGCCACCACGCACATAAAGTTGGAGGCAGGTGCGCGAATTGACATCGGCGCAATCAGTGCAGTCTTCACGGGCGATACGTTGGAACTGGTATCGCCGACCTCCGGTTCGGCACTGCGAATCACTGGTTTGTCGTATGCGCCGCCCGGAACACAAGGCGTCGCGCTATTCAATCACATAGATCTTTCGGTAGCAAAGTCTTCCCTCCTTTGCATTATCGGTCCCAGTGGTAGCGGGAAGTCCTCGTTGTTACGAGCAATTGCAGGTCGCGTGCGCCCCTCAACTGGACATGTTTTCGTTGATGACATCGATTTGCATGCTGAATATCCGCGGGTGAAAAGCCGAGTTGGTTTTGTGCCACAATTCGAAGCGGTACGAAACGAGCTCACGATCAGGGAAATGTTGTATTACACATCGCGACTGCGATTGGCGTCTGATGTCACAGAGGACGAAATCGACGTCGGCATTGAAGCCATTTGCAAACGAGTTGGCTTAGCTGAACGGCTCGACACATTGATTGGCGCATTGAGCGGCGGTCAGCGCCGTCGCGTAGGACTGGTGAACGAACTCATTTCCCGACCGTCGCTGGTTTTGCTCGATGAAGTGACCAGTGGATTGGACGAGGAAGCAGCACACGTCATCATGCAGCTGATTCGTGAACTTGCGAACGATGGTACCACTATTCTTTGCGTGACGCATACCGTAGCTGCCATTGAACCGTATGCCGACAGTGTGCTGGTCTTAGCAGAGGGTGGAGTGCCAGCGTATTTCGGCTCGACATCTGGATTGCTGCAACGATTTTCCATTTCGCATCCCGGCGATTTGTACGCGCGACTTCGGCAGCTTCCACCGTTGAGCGCGTTGCCATCATCATCCGCTTTGGCGCAGGAAGCGATTGACCACGGCGCAGAAATCAAGAAGTTGGTTGCTCGCCGTTCGTTCCAGCAGAGTGTGTCTGCAATCGTGAGAACTTCACTAATGATGTCGGCGCGTTACGTGCATGTTCTCACAAGCGAAACAAAGGCGATTTCGCTCGCACTCTTACAAGGGCTGCTAATTGGCCTGGCGTTGCGGCTGGTATTTGGCGCGGAGGCATTGCCGGTTGAGCGGGCACTTCAACTTTCATTTCTGGTAACTGTGTCGTGCTTCTGGTTTGGGTGCAACAACGCAGTGAAAGAAATCGTGAAGGAACGTGCGCTGGTTACTCAGGAGTGGGCAGCGGGACTGTCATTGTTCGCCTATCTGTTTTCAAAAGTTGCGGTGCTCGGATTGCTGGCGACAGTCCAGGTGCTGCTACTGCTGGCAACGTTGGTAATAGCGCAAGTTCATGTTGCCCATGCCGGTGCGTTGCTCGGCCTAAGTCTGGCTGGTTCTTTTACTGGCACGGCAATCGGATTGCTGGTTTCCGCACGGTCTCGCACGACTGATGCAGCCAACGTGGCGCTGCCGTTGCTGCTGATACCGCAACTGCTATTTGCCGATGCTCTGGTTTCACCGCTCACAGCTTCAGCTCGAACTCTCGCTAAAATATCGGTCGCCGCATTTTGGTTGTTTGACGGGGTCAAGTCTGCCATGGGCGTCTCCCATTCAACTATGAGTTCCGCATTTGTTGTGCTCGCCGCTCACGCCGGCATCGCGCTAATCGCCGCATACGTCGTGCTTGACCATTCCCTTCAGGCCCAGTGAGAACCACATGCAACAATTTCAACACGTTCCAACAGGGCAACAGTTAGGTGCGCACACCTGGTCTTTGCAGACTCTTCTGGACGGCGTTCGTGCCCGTCAGGATGCGCACATGTCCCAGTTATACCGCCGTTTCGGAGATCGTCTGCTAGCCCGTCTTTACCGTTCACATCCGGCAATCGCCAACGAAATAGTCACCGACACATTCATGTCGCTTCCGGAGCTGCTGGAACGATATGAAGAGCGTGGCCAATTTGAAGCGTGGCTGCATCGGGTTGCGCTGAACAAACTGCGTTCGCGCGCCCGTACGGAACGCAACGAACCAACAACCACTGCCAGCAAACTTGATTTTCACGCCGGCAGTCGTGTCACCGGTAGGACCATGGAGCAACAGGAAATTGTCGAGCGCCTTCTTTCAAACCTCGATGAACGTCAACGGCGCATCTGGTGCATGCTGGAAGATGGATATGAAGTCAAGGAAGTGGCCCGCGTGCTCGAAATGAAAGAGAACGCGGTGTATCAGGAAAAACACCGAGCGAAGCACAAACTTCGCGCCGCTGCAACCGCGTTTCTGAACGAGTGAGCGCGCCGCACCGGTCAGATAAGCATTGAGTTCAAGGAACGCGCAATGCATTTTGCACAACATGTATGGCATCTCGTTCCTCATTAATTTCGCCGACGAAACAACGTGAGAGTATCAGCAAACCGTTCGGGGAACGCCTCATGGCAATGTGCCAGAATCCAATGACACGGCGTCCGTCGGTCGCGCGCAGAGTAGCCTGATACACTCCCTCGGAATTCAGCTTTGCTGAATCGGCGGTGACTTGTTCTCTGAATGTGCGCCGCACCCAGTTTTGTATGTATTCGTCAGCACGAGTTGTTTCGTTCGGGACGAGGTCCATGTTGATGAGAAACAGGCCACGCTCGAGAGGCAGTTGAACGGCCATCATGCCGGCGCTTGGGTACACCCCCATCTGTTTATAGCGAAGAGGCGTCGGTGAGTTTTTCGCAACTGTGCTAACAACCCATTTTATTGGGTGAGATAATTCCAGCACAATTCCTGAAGCCGAAGTGTCAACGCTGATGCGCGATACGCCGTTCTTGTCGGCGTAACGTGATTTCTCTTTTGTCACCTGATCCGGCGATTCCACTGGTGAGCGCTGTTCGTTGGCATACACGTAAAGAATTCCGGAGCACGCTACAAGAATTATCGCGCTTGCGATTGTCAACTTGAGCGGACGCGCGAGCGTATTGCGCGCGCGTGGCAGCGATGCACTCGTTCCGACTGCCGCACTATTCGTGTACGCAGGTGCCGCCACATCATCGCGGATATTTCTGACATGAAGAGTCGTTGAATCCGCATCGACGGAGACTGCGACAGCCGTCACTGCAGCCGGAATTACTGATGGATTGGAGAAATTGTTGATTGTTGAAGAGACCGACGTGCCGATTTCCTGTGCACCCGCGGTGCTATTCCCGCTTGTCAGCGATGCAAAATCGCGACGCGCTTCTGACGCGCTGCTGTAACGATTCTCAACCAGTGCAAAGAGCCTTGCAATCGCCGCCCCAAATGCTTCGGTCCCAGGAATTCGTCCTGCTAATCTGATTTCGCCCGTGATCAAATCGTGCCAGGCATGGGGTGGCTTACCGGTCACGAGCTGCAGCAGCGTTGCACCTAATGCATACAGATCACTTGTTGCAATCGGTTTGCCCTTCTCCTGTTCAGGAGGAGCAAATGCAGGCGTGCCAATCACTGTTCCCGACTCGTCATCCAGCACTTCGCGTACGCCACCGAAATCAATAAGCATCGTCCGTCCGTCGGCGGCACGACGAATAAGATTGGACGGTTTGATGTCGCGGTGAATGATGATCGGGTCACGCGTGTGTAAATAGATCAACGCGTCAAGAACGTCGAGAGCCACATTGCAGGCTTCGCGTTCAGTGATGGGCCCACGTCGCTTGATGACGAGATCCCAGGCTTCCCCCGCGACGTAATCCTCCACGAGGTGAAATTCATCATCGTGAACGAAGAAATGATGTAATCGTGGTATGAGCGGATGATCGATGCCCGCCAGTACGCGCGCCTCTCGCGCAAAGAGGTCGCGCGCGCGTTCTACTCGTTCAAGATGACTGTGCAGACGTTTGATGACGCGCGGCTCATCAAAGCGCTCGAGATCAATTGCGCGATAGGTTGTGCCGAAGCTGCCGCGACCGATGACCGCTTCGATTCGATAACGATCGCGAATGATCGTTCCTGCAGGTAAATCCTTTGCTGCTGTCAATCTGCGGCCCCGGTTAAGTCGGGTTCAATCTGCGATTTCCGAGACGCGGCGCAACCGGTCGCCGCGTCCCTTCCGGGATTTCCTCTAGGGCCTGCTAAACGAAACCCGCGTGCGATAACGACCTACCGACGCAGGATTCGTCGCGTAGACTGCGAATGCGTAGGTTCGAGTATTGACATCCGTATTCCTGACGCTGGCCGAATTTGTTTTGTCCGACACCGTGCCATTCACAACCAGAGTAGCATTGAACAGGCCCGTCAAATTCGAATTGAGCTGATATCGATAACCGGCTAGCAAGGGAGTTGCGCCTCCCAGGCCTTCGGCAGAGAAACTGATTGTCGCGCCCGGGGCCAGTTCCACGTAATAGAAATCGACATAAGCGGTTCCGCTGCGGCAGTCCGAAGTAGTTAGCGTCTGCGTAAAAGAAATCGCGGATTGCATCGGGATGTAGGTCCGATCCACATCGCACGGTGAAGGCACGTCGTCAGGTTGTACCGATGCAGAAAGCGAATACGAGACGATGCTCGCATACCTGTAGGACTCCGTGAAGTACGTGATCCCTGGGCCGAGGATAAAACGGTTTCGTACGACACTGAACCCCGCATTACTATGGGAAATAATTTCGTCAGGGCGCGCACCGTTCGGCTCAACTTGAAGCGTCGGCCAATCCGCGCTCGCAGTTTGAACTAACAGACTGACGGCATTGTCTGCATCTGGCGTCGCAGGTTTGGGAATGTCGATGAAGAAATCATGCGCCAACCAGTTTCCCAACAGGCAATCGCCATCCTTGAAATTTGCGTCGTAAGAAAACGAACGATCGACTGGAATTTGACGCTGGAAGCAGCTGAACTGAATGATGTCGGAATACAAAGGCGCCATACCCGGAGAATCGAAACGCAAGCGCACTGTGTCTACCCCGCGTATTCCCCATTCATATCCCGGCGCGACGCCCATACTCAACGATGAAAAGCGTGCGAGACCGTCCGCTCGGATGGATTCCACCGCCCCAGTTCGTACTGCGTAGCCGGGAGTCGCGATGCTTGCCGTAATCTGTGCTGTCGTAATTGGCTTGCCACCGGCATCGAATGCGCGCACGACCGGCGTGCGGTCGAGTGGGTACATCGTTTGTGCGGATGTTGGCGGCTGGGTGACGAGCTCGAGTCGCGAGCTCGGCGTGATAATCAGGGGTATGGTTCCGCTTCGGCCTTCTGTTGATGCGGTGATTGTTACTGGGCCACCTACTGCGACACCGGTTACCAAACCTGCTTGAGAAACCTGGGCAACCAATGCGTTCGAGGACGACCATTGCAGAGTCTTGCCAGCGAGCACGTTTCCAGTGGCGTCCCTGACAGTTGCTGTGAGGGCAACCGTCGCACCCATGGCTAACGCCGTGGGGACGGGGCTTATCGTTACCGAAGCCGCAGGGGTAGGCACGACCGTGATCGATGTCTGACCACTCCGCCCATCAATCGTCGCGGTGACAACAACTGGCCCTCCAACTGTCAACGCCGTAAAGACGCCGGCTTGGCTAACCTCTCCGACTGCGCTATTTCCCGAACTCCAGGATACCGATGACGCATTTGGGATCACGATCCCCGCTGCATTGTACGCCACTGCAGTCAATGGAATTGAAGTGCCCACAATTGCCGTTCCGTTTTGCGAAAAAACCGACACTGAGGAGACTTTCGGAAGCTCATTTCCCGTATTCTGAGCAATCCCAGAAACCAGGTCATTCGCTGTGCAACCGGCCAATGAAAGCACCAGGGCCGCAATTACCATCTCAATTTTCGTCCTTCTAGGCTGCAGCATGGCGAATTCACTCCTTACGGAAGCGGGTGAGCGATGAGCGCGTGCTGTTTCTCATCGAAGCCGTTGAAATCGCTATCCGCAGCACGCGTTCGGAGCTGCAGGGCTTGGCTTATACTCAGAGTGCTTGGGCATCGCCGTTTCTTACAAAAATCGCATTTGCTTCGATTCACATACTCATTCCTGGGCATCCACTTGCTATTCACAGCATTTCAGGACTCCAAAAGGAGTAGCCACAACTTGACGCCGATGTGGCTACTCGACCTTCGTCCCATGAATTCGTTTAACGAATCGGCGAATACTTTTTGAGCTGCGGCAACCCATCCGTCATCCACTTGGGCGCCGGTTTGTCCATCAGGTAATGATCGAAGTACTGCTTCATGCGAATCTGGAAATCCTTCTGATTCTCCTTGATGCCCAAATGATGTGGCTCGTTCGGATACGACAGGAAAATCACCTGCTTGCCGTTGCGGCGCGCAGCGTTGAAGAACTCCAGGCCTTCGTTCCAGTCAACAGCACCGTCGGCCGTTCCCTGCAGAATGAGAAATGGCGTTTTGATGTTGCGCACGTGTTCGATTGGCGATTGGCTCACCCACAACTCGCGTGAGTTGTACGGCGTGACGTTCTCGCCCATCCGCCCTTGCCCGGTCTCGAGCAAACCGCTGTTCAAATTACCAGTTTGTTTGTAGAGCAGGTTGTTCATGCTGATGTAATCGGTAAGTGGCGCACCGGTTACAACGGCCGCGAATATATCCGTTTGCGTAACGATGAACGACGATTCGTATCCGCCCCAACTGTGCCCCTGCAATCCAATGTGCTTCGGATCTGCATAGCCAAGCTCAATCACCTTCTTGGTCGCGGCAAGCACGCAGTCGAGCGCCGATGTTCCCGGTTTGCCAATTTCGTACACGATGTCCGGTTGCATGACGATGTAGCCGTTGCTCGCGTATGTCGACATCTGCGGACGATCGTCGTACACGGGCTGCGAAAACGTGTGATGCGTGTTCGACATGATCTCGTAGTGATACACGATCATGGGATACTTCTTCCCCTTTTCGTAGCCCGCGGGCAACGTGAGCGTGCCCTGCAGCAACTTTCCTTTTGAATTCTTGTAATCGAACAGGACTTTGCTGCCCCACGCGTATTCCTTGATGATCGGATTTGCGTCGGTGACTTTTTTCGGGGCATCAAACTTCGACGTCGTGACCCAGAAGTCCGGATACTCGCTGAAGGTTTGCTCGGTGAAGATGACGCGATCCGCGCTGTCAGCCTTTACCGCTTGTCCAACTTGTTTGTCTTCCCAAATGAGCGCTTTCGGTGCTTGCCCGGCGGTCGCTTCGTAGTAGCCGAATTTCTTGGAACGTTCACCGTACGCGGAAACAAACAGCGGCTTCGACATATCGATGCCATCGTCTTCGCCGGCTGCAAATCCGCTGCCGCCCCCGCCCCCGCCCCCGCGGCCACCTCGTCCGCCACCGCCGCTCAAGCGCGCAACGCGAAACACAATCTGCCCTGCTGCTCCTGCGTTGTTCGTGATGCTCACCGCTTTTCCGTTCGCTTCGAGCGGCACTTGCCAGATGTCAAATTTGTCGTTCAACAGAATTGACTTGCCATCTTTGCTCCAACCGGCAATGCCGAACAATGATTTATCCGACGCGTGATCGTCTTCGAAATCGATGAAGGTGTGTTTGCCCGCCGCGTCGAGCACAAAGCTCGTTCCCGTTTCGAGACTGTACGCAAGCGGCTGCTTGTTCTTGATGTAGACGAACCATTTTGAATCTGGCGATGTGCCGTACGTACGCGTGAGATTTCGGTCGATCAACGTGCGCGCGCCATCGGCAATATTGACCTTGTAGTAATCCGCGCGATTTTGCGTGTTCATCGGGTCGGCTCGATACGGCGAGTCATCACGACCAATGCCCCATTTGCCGTTCGCGGTCGCAGCAACGGTCCGCATGCTGGTGTCGGCCAGGCGCACAAATTTGACCGGGGTAAGTCTCAGCGAACCCATGAACGTGATGCGGCGATCGCGCACCAGCTGCAACATTTGCGTCGCCTGCGTTTCTGTGTCCTTCCAATGCCACACGTCAACGTTTGCCTTGATGGAATCGGCAGCCGCGATGTCGGCTTCCTGTTCTTTGATGCCGACAAACAACTGCGAGCCATCCTTGCTCCAACGCGGTGACGTGTATTCGCTCAACACATGTTCTTTCGGAAACGCATTGTCCTTCGTTGGATCCCATTCAATAGCAGTTGGCGTGCCGCTTGCGATGTTTTTCCACGCGAGTAGCACGTTGGTCTTCTCACGCATGCCTTTCGTTTTGTCGCCGCGCAATACTGACAAGTTCGATCCTTCGTCGCCCCAATCCATCTGATCGTAGTCGGCGACAGCCGTATTCAGAGCGCGCGTTTCTCCGCTGGCCGGATTCAGCAGGTAAATGCCGTTGCCAACACGTTCTACCGCATCGACGGTGTACGCCAGCATTTTCCCCGAGTTGTCGAAGTCGTAAAGATTGACGTTACCGACATTGCGCATCATGCCATTGGCGAGATCGCGAATGACAAGATCGGCGCCGTTGTTGGCAGATGCTGGCGTCGCTCTGTTCATGCGCACTGCGAGCAACTTCGAACCCTTGGAAAATTTGAACGACGACGCGTTGACGATTGGAGTTTTGTCGCCAGTCACCAACGACAGTAATTCAAAACGACGTTGCGTTGCAGGATTCACGGGTACGGCTGCCGCCGTTGTTGGTTGAGCAGTTCCGCCGCCACCGCCACCACCACCACCGCCACGACCTCCTCCACCGCCGCCACGTCCACCACGACCACCACCACCACCACCACCACCACCACCGCCAACGGGGGCCGGAGCATTCGCAGTCGCATCGGCTGCGGGCGCGCCGCCACGACCAGCTGGACGTTCGGCTGGGCTCACGAAATATCCAACCCAACGCGAATCATCTGAAAAGACGGGCGCTGAGCCAACTCTGACCTCGTAAATCTTGTCGCTGTCGAGTTGTTTGATGTACAGAGTCGCGTCGCCGTCGTTCGGAGCATACGCGTACGTCATCCACTTGCCGTCGGGTGACAATCCCGTTGACGTGATTCTGTTCCAGCGACCGTAGTCGCCGAGGTTCAGAACCTTGCGACCACCGCCAGCGAATGACGCGTTGCTGTTAGTTGTTGGGTTGGCTGCGCCGCTGTTGTTTTGCGCGGCGACGGGAAGCGCCGCGACGAACATGATCGCGGCAGCGGCGATGGAACAAGTGGTGCGCATGATAGGGAGGGTGAGGCGGAGGGCGCCGAACTGCACGAACTGTAGGAAACCCACGAGGAGGGGACAAAGCATCGCCACCAACAACAGAAATAAGCACGCATAATGTCCGAGATGCAAAGCGCGCTTCGACCGGACCGATGCGGCAAACCGGTCGGATCAAGCGACCCCCGTCATCCAGTTCGGGATGATTGAGTGGGCCGCGTCATCCGCGGTACATTCACTTCATGACTGCGCAAACGCCCGACGCTCTGGCGTCATTTCACCCGCTGGTGCGTACCTGGTTTATCGAAACACTCGGCGCGCCTTCCCCGCCGCAGCGCGCAGGGTGGCCCGCAATAGCGAGCGGTGCCGACACGCTGATTCTCGCGCCAACAGGAACGGGCAAAACGCTGGCGGCGTTCCTGTGGGAATTGAATGCGCTGATTGTTGATGGATTGAAGGAGCCGCTCGCGAATGCGGTGCATTTGCTCTATGTCTCGCCGCTCAAAGCGCTCAACAATGACGTGCAACGCAATTTGGAAACGCCGCTTGCGCAGTTGAAGGAACGGTTTGAACGCGAAGCGTTGGCTGAGTCGAGTGCGCGCGCGAAAAATGATCCGACTTTTCTGAAATCGAACTCGGCGTTTCCGGAAATTCGCGTTGGCGTGCGCACGGGAGATACCACGGCATCGCAACGCGCACGCATGTTGCGAAAAACGCCGCACATTTTGATCACGACACCAGAGTCGCTGCATATTCTCCTCACAAGTGTGCGTGGGCGCACGATGTTCAGTGGGTTGCGCGCGGTGATCGTTGATGAGATTCACGCAGTGGCGGGGACCAAGCGCGGCGCGCATCTCGCATTGACATTGGAGCGACTTGCAAAGGTTGCTCCGGACCCACCGCAACGCATTGGACTTTCTGCCACGCAGAAGCCATTGGAAGAAATTGCGAAGTTCCTGGGCGGTGTCGAAAAAACAAACGCAGACGGAGCTCCGCAGTTTCGTCCAATCGAGATTGTCGATTGCGGATTAGTGAAGAAGATGGTAACGGGCATTGTTTCGCCAGTTCCCGACCTCGCGCAGGTTGACGGCACAATTTGGACGAAAGTTGCGCCGCTGGTTCTCGAACGCATTCGCGGCGCGCGCACCACATTGGTGTTCGTGAACAACCGCGGACAATCAGAGCGAATGGCGGCGCGCATCAATCAGCTGGCCGCAGAAGAAATCGCGCTGCCGTATCACGGTTCCCTGTCGCGCGAACGCCGGTTTCTCCTCGAAGAACGATTGAAAGCCGGAGAAGTTCGCGCATTGATTACGACGAGCTCGCTCGAATTGGGAATCGATGTTGGTTCCGTCGATCTCGTCGTGCAGCTTCAAAGTCCGAAGCGCGTTTCAGCGGCGTTGCAGCGCGTTGGTCGCGCCGGACACTCACTTGAGGCGACGAGTCGCGGAATATTCGTACCGACGTTCCGCGATGACGCGCTGGAACAAATGGTCATTCTCGACGCAATGCGCGCCGGCGACGTTGAACCGACGCGCGCTGTTCAAAACGCGCTCGACGTGCTGGCGCAGCTCATTGTCGCGATCGTTGCGAGTGAAGAAGAGTGGACGAGCGCCGGGTTGTTCGCGTTTGTACGCAAGTCGTATCCGTATCACACACTCACGCGCACCGCATTCGATGAAACCCTCGCGATGCTGTCCGGCAAATATCCAAGCGACGTTGCCGCCGAACTTCAAGCACGCATTTCGTGGGATCGCATTACGGACTTGCTCACGCCAGCACGCTCATCCCGCCTGGTCGCGACAATTTCCGGTGGCACCATTCCCGACCGCGGGCTCTACACGGTCAACCTCTCCGACAAAACGCGTTTAGGCGAACTCGACGAAGAGTTCGTGCACGAGTCACGCGTGGGCGACGCATTCCAACTCGGCAGCTCAACCTGGCGAATTCAGGCCATTGAACACGATCGCGTAGTTGTCATTCCCGCGCCCGGCGCGCCCGCACGAATGCCGTTCTGGCACGGTGAATTCATGGCGCGTTCAATGCACTTAACGCCACGGCTTGGAGAATTGCGCCGCGCGTTGAGCACGGCGAAGTCTGACGATGAATTCAAGGCGATTGAAACGCGATACGGCGCCGACGAGTCGACGGTGCAGTCGTTGGCCGAGTATGTGCGCACGCAGCGTGAGTTAACGGAAATCGTACCCGATGACACGCATCTCGTGCTCGAACAGTTTCGCGACGAAGTGGGATCGATTCGCATGGTATTACACGCGCCGTTCGGTGGTCGAGTGAACGCGCCGTGGGGAATGGCACTCGGCCGACTAATGCGCGAGCGATTGGGAATTGAGATTCAGGTGCAGACGACCGACGACGGATTGATGCTGCGCTTGCCTGACATGAGCACCGCGCCACCCGCGGACATTTTTCGTTCGCTGAGTATTGAGGAGGCCGAGCGTTTGGTGTTGGAGGAGGTGGGCGCGTCGTCGTTGTTTGGTGCGCGATTCCGAATGAACGCGGGGCGTGCGCTGTTGCTGCCGCGCGGAAAGTCGCAAAAACGCATGCCGCTGTGGTTGCAGCGATTGAAGTCGTCGGATTTGCTGCAGGCCGTGCAGGAGTATCCGTCGTTTCCGATTGTGGTGGAGACGTATCGCGACGTGTTGCAGGACGCATTTGACATGACGGGGTTGCGGTATGTGTTGTCGCGATTGGCGTCTGGCGCGATCACCATTCGGCATGTTGAAACGAAGATTCCTTCTCCGTTTGCGTCGTCGCTGCAATTTGGATTTGTGATTGACCACATGTACGGCGACGACACGCCGCGCGCGGAACAGCGTGCGAACTTGCTGTCGCTGGACCGTGTGTTGTTGGATGAGTTGCTGGGTGGTGAAGGTGCGGACGACGCGACGCTGATGGTACTGAACGAACTCTTGGGTCGTCGCCGTGGAACTGCGCCCGGACGCCAGGCGCGCGATGCCGACGAGTTGGCAATGCTGATTGAGCGCGCCGGTGACGTAACCGAAGAGGAATTGTACGCACGTGTTGCGCCCAGTGCGGATTGGTTGCGCGGTGATCCGTGGGAAACGCTGCTCACAAGCGGACGCGTCGTAGGGCTAACGCTTCCGACATCGAACGGACCGGAACTGCGATTCATTCTCGTCGATTCATTTGCGCGATATGCTGCTGCGTTCGGCGTTAAGCAGTTGGCGAAAGTTCGTTCGGGGCTCGAACTGAAATGGCAGAAGGCGAGCGACGTCATTCCGGACGCGCTTCGTTCATCAACACTCGACGAGCACGCAGCGCGACGTGAGATTCTGGCGCGTTGGATTTCGCTGGCCGGCGTATTTGCAATTGAAAGGGTTCGCGAACGCTACGACTTCGATGCGAACTGGATAGAACGGCGCGTCAACGCGGCCATGGAAAAACACATTGTCGTTCGCGGAGTATTCGGCGGCGATCGCAACGTCGCGCACTGGTGTTCGCGACGTCTGCTCGAACAAGCGCGTCGCACTGAACTCGCCCGGGCGCGGAAACAAGTCGAGGCGGTTTCTCTCGCGAAATATGCGCACTACCTGCAGCGGTGGCAGCACGTCACGGTTTCCACGCGACTCACAGGTAACGACGCGACAAGTTCGGCGATTTCGCAGTTGTACGGAATTGGGCGCAGTGCTGAAGGTTGGACTCGCAGCTACTTGCCGGCACGCGTTGAGAAGTACGACAGCAACGCCGTCGCGAACGCGGCATCGAGCGGAATGCTGATGTGGGCTGCCGAACCGAATACGAAGTTGACTTCGTACAGCGCGGCGCATGTTGGTCGCGTTCGATTTTTCGAGCGGGGCACTGGTGCGCTTTGGCTGTCGCCGCCAATCGCAGACGACCAACTGAGCGAGCGCGCATTGCAAGTTTTGAATGTGCTTCGCATGCAAGGCGCGTCATTCACGCTCGACATTTCCATCATTACGAAACTGGGCCCACAAGCCACACGCGACGCACTTCGCGAACTGGTGACGGCCGGACTCATCACCAACGACAGCGTCGCGACGTTGCGCGGCGTCGTTCGCTGGCAACCATCACTCCCCACGAAACGCGCCGACGAACCAGATCCCACGCGTTGGCTCCCCGCCGATTTCAAGCCATCAACGAACAGACCATATGCGCAGCGACGGCCGAGTGCGCGACGCATTCCGCGCTGGCGTCGTTCTGATTGGGAAGGCTCAAACGCCGCACAATGGGTCGGTCGGTGGGCCATCCTACACACCGCCCCCACACTCGGTGTATTCAACGACGCCAGCGAAATTGCTGAACGCATCGCACGACAATGGCTGGCGCGCTACGGCGTTGTTTCGCGCGATTGGTATGTTTCAGAGAGACCGCCAATTGCGTGGCGGGATATTTACCACGAGTTGAAGCGACTCGAATATCGCGGCGATGTGCAGCGCGGATACTTTGTTGCGGGCTTGGCGGGCGCGCAATTCGCGCTACCCGAAGCCGTCGAAATGTTGCGCGCGGCCAACGATAACGACAACGCAATCGTCGCGATGTCAGCAACCGATCCGGCAAACGCCTATGCGCTGAAATTCGCCGATTTCACACAAGTTGACCCACTTTCGCGTCCGCGCGGACGGGGCGCCCTGCTGTTCACGCGCGCAGGACGCATCGTGATGACGAGCGAAAAGCGCGGTGAACGTATTCGCACCAGCAACGACGCATCAGACGAAGACATTCGCGACGCAACTGCAGCATTCGTTGCCCACTACGCAACACCAGCAGGCACGCTACGCAAGCGCGACCTGGTGGTGGAAACTATTGACGGTGAGAAGGCCAACCGCTCGCGCTACGCGATACTCTTTCGCGATGCGGGGTTTCGCGCACGCGGCGGTGAATTGCGATTCTAGGTTTGTCACATTGCTGCGGCAACTATATGGATCAGCAAATAGGTTATCGCATGATTGACGCCTGACTTGGATGAATGAGCACAACGCGGCAGGAGTCGTTGGTGAAGTCGGGGAAACCCGGACATAAGATGCGGCTTTCGCTGACTTTGCAATGTGGTTTTTGAGACGACTATTTAATGCACAGAGGGATAGCGCGACGTCTGGCGCAACTAATTCGAACGAATGCATAACGCATCCGAGGCATCTATGGCTTTCAAATCCAGGGCGGGTTGGGTTGCAGCAACTGTTTCAATCGGAGCGTTCGTGCTCTACAGCTTTGCATGCAGTCCATCACCACGACCGGTTGCGGGTGTTGGCGCTACCGACGCTGCCTCGAAAGTGTATGTCGCGCCCGGATCGTATGACGAATTTTACGCTTTTCTTTCCGGTGGCTTCAACGGTCAACTGAATGTTTATGGATTGCCGTCGGGACGACTGCTAAAAATCATTCCCGTGTTTTCGCAATTCCCGGAAAACAGTTGGGGATACAGCGAAGAAACAAAGCCAATGCTGGAAACGACATTTGGAAATATCCCGTGGGATGATCTCCATCATACGGCGTTGTCGCAAACAAACGGCGAAGACGATGGCCGCTGGATTTTTGTCAACGCAAACAACACGCCACGTGTTGCGCGCATCGATTTGACGACATTCACGACCTCGGAAATTCTGCAAGTGCCGAATTCCGCAGGCAATCATGGGTCGCCATACGTCACGTCGAACAGCGAGTACATCATTGCATCGACACGCTTCTCAATTCCGATTCCGCAGGCTGACGTTCCGATCGCTGATTTCAAGAAGTCGTTCGTCGGTACAATCAGCATGATCACGGCCGACCAGCCGGGAAAAATGGACGTCGCATTTCAAATTCTCGTGCCGGGATTTGACTACGATCTCGCCCGCGCGGGCAAAGGTCCGTCGAAAGACTGGATGTTTCTGACGTCATACAACACTGAACAGGCGCACGAGAAGCTTGAGATCAACGCTTCGAAGAACGACAAGGATTTCATTGCAGCCATTAACTGGAAACAGTTTGAATCGTGTGTCAAAGCCGGAAAGGGCGCGAAGTGGGCGGTCGACTACGCACACAACGTAATGGATGATTTTACACACACAGCGCATTCGGAAATCAAAAAGAGTGTAACGGTCATCAAACCGGCCGAGTGTCCGAACTCAATCTTCTTCCTGCCGACACCGAAATCGCCTCACGGTGCAGACGTTGATCCGAGCGGTGAATACATCGTGGGCGGCGGAAAACTCGCAACGGTCATTCCAGTGCATTCGTTCACGAAAATGCTCAAGGCAATTGCTGACAAGTCTTTCGAGACGGAAGTGCAAGGCATTCCAGTGCTGAAGTACGAATCAGTAATCGCGGGCGAAGTGAAAAATCCAGGACTCGGCCCGCTGCACACGGAATTCGATGGCAAGGGCTACGCCTACACTTCCGTGTTCATTTCATCGGAAATTGTGAAGTGGAAACTGGGTACGTGGGAAGTCGTTGATCGCGTACCAACGTACTACTCGGTTGGGCACTTGATGATTCCAGGGGGCGGAACCACGAAGCCAGCTGGCAAATATGTGCTGGCGCTGAACAAAATCACAAAAGATCGCTATTTGCCGACAGGACCGGAGCTCGCGCAATCGGCACAACTATACGACATCTCGGGCGACAAGATGAAGTTGCTGCTCGATTTTCCAACGAATGGCGAACCGCATTATGGCAACGCAATTTCGGCGGACAAAATTCGTCAGCAGCAAATCAAGTATTACAAGCTCGCGGAAAACAGGCATGCGAGTGTTGTGAAGTCGGAAGCAGAAACTGGTGTCGAGCGCAGAGGCAAGGTGGTGCACGTTCGCATGGCTGCGATTCGTTCGCATTTTTCGCCGGACAATATTGAAGGCGTTCAGGTTGGTGACACTGTGCTGTTCCACGTCACGAACATCGAACAGGATTGGGACATCCCGCACGGCTTTGCAGTGCAAGGTGCGACGACGTCCGAATTGTTGATCATGCCCGGCGAAACGCGCACACTGCGTTGGGTGCCAAAAGCGATTGGCGTGTATCCGATGTATTGCACCGATTTCTGTTCTGCACTGCATCAGGAAATGCAGGGATATGTGCGGGTCTCACCGGTTGGTTCAACTGTCCCGCTCTCCAGCAACAGTGTTGGTGCGGCGAAACAGGCCGGAAAATCTGCACAAGAAGCAATACACCCAGAAGAAAAGCACTCGGAAAAGAAGCACTAGAGATTGATCATGAACGCCTCACCTCGCACACGAATCCTGCTGGCCTGCTCGACAATTCTGCTTTTCACGAGCATGTGGTTGCCGCTGTGGCGCGTCTCTTTGCATGCGCCGCAGTATCCCGAAGGGCTCGGCATGCGCATTTGGGCCGGAACTGTAGACGGAGTGGAGCCAAATGATTTGCAGAACATCAACGGATTGAATCACTACATCGGGATGAAGACCATTCAACCCGATGCAATTCCCGAACTGAAACTCATGCCCTGGGGAATCGCTGCAATGTCGTTACTTGGCATTGCACTCGCGGCATTCGGAAAACGAAAGAGCATGATTGCATGGGCAGTCGTGCTGATGCTATCGGCATTTGTCGGCCTCGGTGATTTCTGGAAGTGGGAGTACGACTACGGCCACAATCTCGATCTTGAGCACGCGCCGATACAAATTCCGGGCATGGCGTATCAACCGCCACTCATCGGCACGAAGCAGTTGTTGAATTTCACTGCCACGTCAATGCCCGATATCGGTGGTTGGCTTGCAATCACAGCCGTTGCGTTTGCAGTCGCGGTGATTGTCTCTGGTCGTCGAACGCGTGTTGGTGCTGCGCTCGTTGTGGCCGCATCTCTTTCGGCATGCCAGGATGGTCCGCGACCGGTTTTGACCGGCGCCGATGCGTGTGGATACTGCCGCATGGCAATCGACGACGCGCGTTTTGCCGGTGAGGTGAAGACTGCGCGAGGGAAGATCGAAATGTTCGACTCCATCGAATGCCTGGCCTCATTTGTCAGTGCGCTTCCGGCATCAGAGAAGCCACTGGGTGTTTGGGTCAGTGATGCCGATCGTCCAAATCATTGGGTTACCGCGGAAAGTGCGCGCTATTTGCGCGATGGAACATTGCATTCGCCAATGGGAAGGCGTCTCGCGGCGTTCGATTCTTCGTACGCTCCCGCGCTGCTTCACGAAAAATACGGCGGAGAATTGCTTGACTGGATTTCCGTCCGGCAAATGATGGATTCGCTGGTGGGAACTCATTGATGTTGCTGCACGTGAAGCTGTTGTCGCTGGCACTGATGTTCGTCAATTCGAACGCTCAGGGCGAAACGGCGACGTCGATGCGCGTTCACCTGGTGAAGGACACCGTCGTCGTCGATGCGCACGGGGCCGTGACCACCATTACGCAAGCATTGAAAGTGGTGGCGCGCGGCGGAGTTGTTCGTGTTCGCGCCGGCCTCTATCGCGAACCGACGATTGAAATTCATCAACCAGTGACCCTCGTTGGTGACAGTGGCGCCACGATTGATGGTGAAGAGCAGCGCGAGATTCTGATTATCAACGCGGACTCGGTTTCCGTGAGTGGGTTTGTGTTTCAGAACACGGGTACGAGTCAGGCAACCGATCGTGCCGCCATTCGCGTGCTCGAAGCTTCTGCCTGCACGATTCAGCGCAATCGCTTCATCAACACATTGTTCGGCATTTACCTGCAGCACGCGCATGACTGTCGCATTGCCGACAATGACCTGACGGGGCGAGCGGGCTCACAGACAGTGACAGGGAACGGAATTCATCTGTGGTCCAGCCGGGATATCGTGATTGAGCGCAATGCCATTCATGGGCATCGCGATGCGATCTACTTCGAATTTGTGCGCAACAGCATTGTGCGCAACAACATTGGCGAACGCAGCCATCGATACGGCTTGCATTTTATGTTCTCCGACTCCTGTCGATACGAAAACAATACGTTTCGCGCCAATGAATCGGGTGTGGCGGTGATGTATTCGCACGTTGTTGCAATCACCGGCAATCGATTTTCTGACAATCGCGGCCCATCGACGTACGGGCTATTGCTCAAGGAAATCACCGACAGTGAAGTTCGCGGCAACGTATTCGCCGACAACTCGGTGGCGCTGCACATGGAAGGCGCGAGTCGCAACCTGGTTGCCGATAACGAGTTTTTACGAAATGGCTGGGCGCTTCGTATTCTGGGCGATGCCGTCGATAATCGCGTAACCGGAAATTCCTTCGCGAACAACCTGTTCGATGTTGGCACCAACAGTCGCACAACACAAAGCGTCATTGTTGGCAATTGGTGGGATCGTTATCGTGGCTACGACTTGAATCACGATGGCGTGGGTGATGTACCCCACGCGCCGGTACGCTTGTTCGCGTTGCTCGTTGCGCAAGCGCCGACGGCATTGCTGTTGGTACACAGTCCGATTGCGGACCTTCTTGATGTTGTGGAGCGTGTCATACCGATAATTACGCCACTGACGCTCATTGACAGCGCACCACTTATTCATGCACCGCGGAAACTGCCATGACCACGCCCCACAGCGAAGTGCTGCTCGCAGCGCGCGGCATCGATAAGCAATACGGACCGCGAAAAATCCTTCATGATGTCAACCTCAACATCACGCGCCGCTCGGTAACCGCAATTGTTGGTCCGAATGGTGCAGGCAAGTCAACGTTGAATCGCATTCTACTCGGCCTTGTTCGTGCCGATCGCGGATCGTTGGAGTTCGACGGACTCGATGTTGGCAATGACGTTTCGTATCGCGCCCGCATTGGCTACATGCCGCAAGCTGCACGGTTCCCGGAGAATCTTACTGTACGTGACGTGTTTGCATTGCTCGACGAATTGCGAGCGTCGTCTGTGGCGGTTGACACTAGTCTGGCAGTCGATTTTGACCTCGACCAGCAACTTCATCGTCTCGTGCGCGAACTGTCGGGTGGGCAGAGGCAAAGGTTGAACGCTGCGCTTGCGTTTCGCTATCGTCCCGACCTGCTCTTGCTCGACGAACCAACGGCGGGACTCGATCCGATTGCAAGCCGCATCCTGAAGCGTGCAATCGCGAACGCACGCGATAACGGGCGCGCTGTCATTGTCACTTCGCATGTGCTGGCCGAGCTCGAGGAAATTGCCGATCGCGTGATGTTTCTGCTTGAAGGACGCGTGCAGTACAGTGGCACGATGACTGCGCTGTTGGCGAACACTGCTTCATTTACACTCGAGGAAGCCGTCGCAAAAGTGATGACAAATGTGGGAGCCAATCCATTCGGTGAGAGTGTCAGCGAAAACCTTGCGGAGGTTGCTGTATGACGTCGATCGTATTGGACGATGCGCGCTCCGCGAGCTCGCTGTCAGGGCTTTCGGCGGGTGCCAGCGCGTCGCAGACAATGCGTGCGGTGCTGCGCTACGCCATTCGCGACATGCTGCGCAACAGGTGGATGCTCGCGTACGGAGTTGGCATTGCGGGTATTGTCGAAGTGCTTTTTCGCACAACCGGCAGCGGTTCACGCGCACTTATAGGCATTCTGAATCTCGTGCTCATCATCATTCCGTTGGTGAGTGTCGTGTTTGGAGTGATGTACTGGCATTCAACTCGAGAATTCAACGAGCTATTACTGGCGCAACCAGTGAAAAGACGCGCGCTGTGGTCGGGACTGTATCTGGGCCTCATTGTTCCGCTGGCAATTGCATACGTCGCGGGCATTACAGCACCACTGCTGCTGCATCGCGCAATCGACGCGCAATCGTTGCCGATACTTGTGGCAATGTTGCTGGCTGGGGTGGCGTTGACTGCGATATTCGGCGGGTTGGCAATGCTGATTGGAACGTGCGTTGACGATCGACTCAAGGGCATTGGATTGAGCTTTGCTGTCTGGATTGCGATGACCGCGTTGTACGATGGGGTCGTTCTCCTGGTATCCACTTCCTTCTCGGACTATTCGCTGGAACGCACGATGCTTGCGTTCACGATCGCTAATCCCGTGGATCTCGCACGCACAACGATCGTGCTGCGAACTGACACGTCTGCCCTCATGGGGTACACCGGCGCGGTCATCGAGAAGTTTCTTGGCACAGGTGTTGGATCTCTGGCTGCGGTTGCGGGCCTGGGCCTTTGGATTGTTGTACCGGCGTGGCTTGCACTGCGCGCGTTTGAACGAAGGGACTTTTAACGCAGCACCGACTTCGCACTACCATACATACTTTCGGAGATACCAATGCTTTCTCATACGAAAATCCGCGCGACATTCCTTGGTGCAATTACATTGACGAGTGCGTACGCTCTCGCGGCCTGCGGCGGTGGCGACAAACCGTCATCAACGCCAGCGGCACCTGCAACGCCAGCCACGACTGCCGCCAAGCCATCACCAACGGGCAAAGTGATTGTGATCGATGCGTCTACTGACGACAAAGGCAGCTATTTCAAACCGAATTCAATCGACGCGAAGGCGGGCGACGTTTTGAGATTCACGCTCGTTCAAGGCGTGCACAACGTGAACTTCGTTCCAGATTCCAATCCAGGTGTTGCGAACCTTCCGCCCATAAGCGACTTCATGCAATTGCCCGGCCAAACCATCGACATTGTTGTGCCGGACGCGCCTGGCAAGACTCTGTACTTTCAGTGTGACCCGCATGCATTGCTGGGAATGATTGGCCACGTTCGCGTGAACTAGTGCAAACGCGGGCGTAAACTACGGATGCCAGTGCTGCATGAAAGCCACTGGCATCCGATTTCCGTTCGGTGATGCGCGCTAGTTCTGCTTCTTGTTGTCCTGTTGTGAAACGCCTTTGATCGGCGCCACGCGCTTGCCCCAGACTGGTGGTGGCGGTTCCTTCTTCGCGCGGTCGACCGGCTTCTCCTTAAGCAAACGCAACCCTTCCGCAACCGCGCGCTCCAGCTGCGGATCATGACCGGCGATTACATCCTTCGGCCAGTTCTCCACTTCAACATCGGGTGACGTTCCTTCATTCTCGACGGCCCACTTGTTGTCGCGATTGAAGAAACCAAAACGCGGCGCAATCATCGAACCGCCATCGATGAAATTCGGCGTATCAGTTGTTGCAACGAGTCCGCCCCACGTGCGCATACCAACCAGCGGACCAATTTTACGGCGTTGGAACATGTACGGCATGAGATCACCACCCGAGCCGGCCATCTCATTCACGATCATGACCTTCGGGCCCCAGATTCCCGATGCGGGGCTTGTGAACGGCACACGATCACCGACCGGATTGTTGAAATAGCCGTCAAAATCGCGACCCAGCAAATCGACGATGTAATCGGCCGCCGATCCGCCGCTATTGTAACGCTCGTCGATTACTGCGCCCGGCTTGTCCTGCTGCGCAAAGTAGTAACGATTGAAACTCGAGTAACCTGGTTGACCTGTGCTCGGAATGTAGACGTAGGCCAACTTTCCACCCGACAATGAATCGACCTTGCGACGATTGTCTTCCACCCACGCACGCGTCCGCAACCCCTGTTCGTTCGCAATTGGCAACACGGTAACTTGACGCGCACCTTCCATGACGGGACGCGCATTTACAGTAAGTACTGTTTGTCTGTTCGCCGTTCCATCCAACACCTTGTAAAAATTCTCCGGTGCGCTGATCGCGACGCCATTCACCGCGAGGATGTAATCTCCCTTCTTTACATTCACTCCCGGCATTGCGAGTGGTGCGCGCAGTTCCGGATTCCAGCTTTCGCTTTCGTAAATACGGTCGATACGATACTTGCCGGCGTTCGCCGAGATATCGGCACCAAGCAAACCGGCAACTGATTGCGGAACATCAGTGCCCATATCACCGCCGCGCACAAACGAGTGACCAATGGAAATTTCCGAACCCATCATGTCCATCAGGTAATTCAAGTCAGCGCGATGATTGACTGAAGCGAGCAAAGGCGAATACATCGCCTTGTCGGCCACCCAATCGGTGCCGTGCATATTGGGCACGTACAAATTGTTGCGCTGATTGCGCCAGCCTTCGTCAAAAATCTGCTTGAATTCCGCTTTCGGATCGATAAACGCGCGAAGCGTTGCCACCATGCGGCCGGTACCTGGTTGCGGCGCTGGTTTCGCTGCATCGACCAGAAACATTCCACCCTGCGCGCCACCCGTGCGATACAACAACTTCTGTGCGTCAGCGCTGATGACATACTGCGCAACACCAGTCGCAAACGGCGCAGCACGACGCGTGCGCAATTCGTAACGATGCAGCGTGCTTCCCCCTCCGGCACCACCGCGTCCACCGCCACCACCACCCGTTCCTGACGCCGGAATTGGTTCGAGGAAAAATACAGTTCCCGCGGGACCGGCCTTCAACTGCGTGTAATTGCGTAACGCCACATCCTGCACCGCCACAATGCGATTGTCGATACCATCGAAATCAATCGTCGTTGCGCGACGCGCACCACGCGCGGAAATCGCGTCAGAAGCCGTCGCAGAATCGGCAGCGGCACCCCCCGCGCGACCGCCGCGCCCACCCGCCGGGGCAGTTGCGCTGTCAGCACGTGGCGGCGCATTTGGATCACGCGGCGCAGCACCGGCACGCGCCGCCTCTTCATCACTCTCCGGCAATAACGGCGACGGTTCGTTCTTGTTCAGAATTGCGAGATACAATCCCTTCGTTTGCGGGTGGTCGTACGCCGACATATCCAGCAACGACGAATTCAAACCGTAATCGGTCGACGCAAAGAACCAAATATATTTGCCGCTGGCATCAAACGCGGGCATCGTTGCATCGGCCAAACCATTTGTAATCTGCTTCTTTACTCCCGTTTGCGTGTCGTACACATACACCACGCGAAACAGCGACGGCAAATGTTTCGAATACGTCAACCAGCGTCCATCGGGGCTCCACGACGGAACAATCGAACGTTCCGCATTGAAGTGCTCTTCAGTATCCGCAATTTTCGCAGTGCCGGCTGTAACATCAACGAGCCAGATGCGCATCTTCGAATCCTGGAACGCGATGTTTTTTCCGTCAGGCGACCAGCTGGGCACGTACGGACGGCTGGGATCGGGCAATGTGATTTCGCGCGCCGGCGTCAATGCGTCCTGCGGCGCAACGTACAACTTGTATTCGCCACTTTTGTCGCTGAAATACGCGACCGATTTTCCATCCGGGCTCCACATCGGTTCAATTTCCGCGCTGCCGCTGCTCGATGTCATATTGCGCACATCGCCCTTTTCGGCCGGCACAGTGAAAATTTCACCGCGCGCTTCAACCGCTGCGCGACGACCGGCTGGTGACAGGGCCATGTTGGTTACGCGCGCCGTTACGTCTTTCCACTGCGCGACCATCCACGAGAAATCACCGACGGCGGATATCTGAACGGTCTTGTCGTTGCTATTTTTGGGATTCAGTTCGTGAATGTATCCCGCTTGCTCGAACACCAGTTCATCACCACCAGCATCAATCGACTTGACGTCGAAATCCTTGTACTTCGTTAGCTGCGCAAGCGCTTTCGATTTCGTGTCGTACGACCACACGTTCGACACACCGTCGCGATCGGACAGGAAGTACACGACGTCGCCAATCCAGACGGGATCCATTTCCTTCGAATCCTTCCAGGGTGGCATGACAATGTCGTGCGACGCCAAATCCATAATCCAAATCGGGCGGTTTTGTCCGCCGCGATAATTGCGACGTTCTTCGTCCCACGAATTGTTCATGCGATACGCGATGCGTTTGCCATCGGGAGAAATTTTTCCCTGAAACGCGCGGGGCATGCTCATGACTTCTTCGAATCCACCCGCTACAGGCACGGTCCAGAATCTCGACACCGCGCTGGGTGCCGACGATGCGCGGCTGCTCGCAAACACGACGCTCTTTCCGTCGGGCGTCCACCCCTGCACGAGATCCGCTCCCGAGTGCCACGTTAGTCGCTTGGGTTCACCACCCAACGCGGGCACCACATACACGTCGGTGTTGCCACCATATTCGCCGCTGAACGCAATCGTTTTGCCGTCTGGCGAAAAGTGCGGGCTGCTTTCATTGCCAGCGCTGGTGAGTCGTCGCGCTGAACCTCCGGCGCGCTCGACAATCCAGATGTCGC
>JBDUAX010000625.1:0-2282 GCA_040004455.1 Gemmatimonadaceae bacterium | reverse complement strand
GCGGTTGAAGACAAGAAGCGTCGTGAAGAAATCGACCTTCGCAATCGTCTCGATTCGCAGACTTACGAAGTGGAAAAGAACGTCAAGGAGTGGGGCGAAAAGGTTCCAGCGGAACTCAAGACGCGCATTGACGCTACTATCGAACGTGCACGCAAAGCGCTTCGTGGTGACGACATCGCAGAAATTCGCTCAGCGCAGGAAGAATTGTCGAAGGCGTACAGCGAGGCCGGTCAGGCGTTCTATCAGCAGCAGGCGAGTGCAGCACCAGAAGGTGGTGAGGCGCCAGGAGCTGCACCTGGCGGAGAAGCCAAGGCCGAAGAAGTTGCCGAAGCCGATTACGAAATCGTCGACGACAAGAAATAATTAGGCGCAGACCAAACGGAGCTTAGGTAAAACTCCGGAGTTCATTTCACGAGTTCGCCGGAAACAGCTGCATGGTTTCCGGTGTCATACAACGATGGGGGGCGTGGCGAACTTTATCGTCGCCCCCCCGTCGCAATCGACTTCGAACGGTGACAACAACCATGTCAACACGATTCTCACGTACCAAACTCGCAGGTGCCATTTTAGCCGGCGCTGCTGGCGGCGTTATTCTCGCGTCTAGCCTTGATTTGACCAAGTACAGCTGGGCACAGAGCAAACCGTCGACTGGTATTCCAGTTGCGCGCGGTGGACCAATGGCGCCGGCCGAAGTTGGATCATTCGCAAACGTTGCCGAACGCGTAACACCAAGCGTTGTGGCAATCAACACTATTCGCGATGCCAAGCCCATAGCGAGGGGTGGACGCCCTCGCGGAGGACAGCAACAAGTACCGCCGGGAATGGAAGAGTTCATGCAGCAGTTTGGTGGCCGCATGCCTCAACAGCCGCAAATGCAACAGGAAATGCGCGGCGAAGGTTCTGGTTTCATCGTCACGCAAGACGGTTATATCATTACCAACAATCACGTTGTTGAAGATGCGGACCACGTGAAGGTGACGCTTTCTGATCAGCGTCAATTTGACGCGAAGGTTATTGGTCGCGACTCAACGACTGATGTTGCTGTGGTAAAGATTGATGCGAAGGGTTTGAGCACGTTGCCAATTGGTAACGACGAAGCCGCACGCATTGGTGATTGGGTGCTTGCGGTTGGTAATCCGTTAGGGCTCGATTTCACAGTGACCGCTGGAATTATTTCGGCGAAGTCGCGCGGTGGTCGCGAAGTGAATTTGCCGAACTCCAGTAACATTTCCATTACTGACTTCATCCAGACCGATGCAGCAATCAACCCGGGTAACTCGGGTGGACCGCTCATCAACTTGAAAGGTGAAGCAATCGGTTTGAACAGCGCAATTGCGAGTGAAACTGGCTACTACTCCGGTTACGGCTTTGCCATTCCAATTTCGTTGGTAAAACAAGTTGCTGATGCGTTGATCAAGGACGGCCGCGTTCGTCTGCCGATGATGGGAGTTTCAGTTGGTGCATTGTCGGTTGAAGACGCCGGCGCCAACAATCTTCCGCAGAACGGCGGCGTGATGGTTGGCGATTTCACGGACTCCCCCGTGCAGCCTGCAAAAGATGCGGGTATTCAAACGGGCGACGTCATTGTTGCGATCGCGGGCCAACCCGTGACGCGCGTAAGCAGCCTGCAGCGAATCGTGCGTTCCCACGCAGTTGGTGAAGTGTTGACCGTTGACGTCGTGCGCCTGGGTGCCAGGAAACAATTCAAGGTGAAACTTGCCGAATTGGATTTGGGCAAGAGTGTCGCATCGAATTCGCCCTCAGTTGAAGTAATGCCGCCGACCGCGCCGGCCGCCAAAACCACGGCAAAGTTTGGACTTTCACTCGAAGCCGTGCCTGCTGACTTGGCCAAAGCACTGAAGCTGCCGCCTAACACCGGTGTTCATGTGGCTTCGGTGGCCATGACCAGCCCAGTACGTGATCGGTTTGCGGGTTCGGATGTCATCACCGAAGTGCTGAGCCCGGGACCACGTCGCGCTATTAAAGACGCCGCAGACTTGCAGTCCATTATTGGCTCGCTCAAGACTGGTGATTATTTGAGCTTGAACGTGACTGGGCTGGCTTACAACGGTCCAAACGCGCCGCCTTTAGTACAGGCGCGCATCGTGAATTTGCGAGCGAACTAACGCAGCTCGGCGGTCTTTGCGAGTAGTTGGGGCGGTACTGCGAAAGCGGTGCCGCCCCGACTGTTGTCTGGTTGGCGCTTGGCGCTAACTTCTGGGTCGCACGCGAGCGTGGCGAAATTGGTAGACGCACCAGCCTTAGGAGCTGGCGGGGCAACC
>JBDUAX010000217.1:0-7596 GCA_040004455.1 Gemmatimonadaceae bacterium | reverse complement strand
AGCCGCACGGCACAAAGTTCCTCAAGGCCCTCAGCATTCGTCAGGATTTGAACGGTTCAAACTGGGACAAGGTCAAGGTGAAGGGTGTTCTATCAGGTGGATACTTCAGAGACCGGTCGCAGGTGGACTTGATTCATGGCACAGCAAAGCTGGATGAAACGTTCCCGGTCATTCTGGAGTCGAGCCGAGTGTCATTCGACATCATGCACTTTTCGGGGTACATGGTTGCCACTGGCCGCTCAGCAGAAGTCTCTTCAAACGCGGAGCCATTCTGATGATTGCGGAGCGCACGAACTTTCCGACGTTCGCTCATGATTCTCAGGAAGCAACGGCGATGCAGCTGGATTGCAGCACGACCTACACCGTTGTAGTCGACTGAGCATTCTGAGAACCGCAGGTGAGTTGATCCTGATTCGGAATTAAATCAGAAAAATTTGACGGCTGACATGGCAATTGCTGTGTCAGCCGTCATGTTTACAGCAACGTTGCCGCACGAAACGTTTTCCCGGCAACGATTGACGTTTCAGTTGAGCGATGCAATGTGAAGTGCGTAATTTCCGGCCACGCACCCAGTCGAAACGGCACGCCCCAAAAGCCGGTTCCGGGCGCAATGTAGAGCAACGATTTTCCCTCGTGATACGGACCCATCGAGTGCTTCAACCACGGCGACGCCAAACTCCAGTTGAGCGGCGTAATTGATAATTGCCCCCAATGCGTGTGGCCACTCAGTGTGAGCGCCGCTCCTCGCTTTTGCACCGCTCTCCACAAACCAGGATTGTGCACTAACGCAATGACAGTCGTATTGGCTGGGACATTGGCAAACGATCGGTCAAGATCCGGCGCGACGTTGGCGCCAGGTCCGCGTTGCACACCGGCGGGATCGCCAACTCCAACGATTGCAATGGTGGATGCGCCGCGCCTGATGACTTGTGACTCATTCACCAGCACGTGTCCGCGAATTGTCGATTGCAAAGCCTCCTTCACTCTATTCCAACCCGCATACACTTCGTGATTGCCCGGAATCATGAAAACGCCAAGTGGCGCATCCATTCCGCCCAGAGCTGCAGCGTAGTCTTTGACGTCTTCAGGGCGATCGTCGATAAGATCGCCCGTGACGGCGATGAGGTCGGGCTTGAGCGCACTCACGGTTCGCGCAATGCGCTGCAGGAACCATTTTGATGTTTGCGGGCCAATGTGCAAATCTGTCAGCTGCGCAATGCGAGTGCCGTCGAATTCTTCAGGAAGATTCTCAATAAATGCGTCGACGTTGCGCACGACCAGCATGCGCGAACCAAACACCCCAAGTATCAGCAAAGCGGCGCAGACAAGAAACAAGTTGCCGGCAAAAAGCCGCGCGAGATAAAGCGGCGCTCCAAAAGGCAATCCAACCAGCGCGCCAATAATTCCCGCAACTGTCACCAAGGGGAGCAACAGTTGGACATACAGCACCGGACGAATGACGGAGAGTCGAAATAGTGCCGCCGGATAAAACGTCCAGGAACGTCGCGTAACAAAAATAAAAATCGGTGCAGCGCTGGCGATGGCTATGAAGAGCACAACCAGCGGCGCGCCCGGAAACAGCGACCAGGTTAGAGTTGTGATCGCCGACCAGGTGACGATCAAATACAGAACGAAATAGAGCATCAAGCACAATAACGACCGGTATCGTCACAAGGGGAGCGAGCAGTCTGTTCCGGAAGCGTGACTTCGGATACGCAGTCCTGGCTACGCCGCTTCCGCCAGCACCGCTTTGATATCCTCCCCAAGCTTGTCGATGTCGAGCCGAAGCGAACCGGTGTACACGCCGCGCAACCGTCCACGCGAATCGATCAACACGAGCGTCTCGGTGTGCGCGAGATCTTTCACACCGTATGACGAGCCGTTGCTGAGATTCACGAAATACGATTCGCGAGCGAGTCTTTCGATGCTGCTGCGTTCGCCGGTTAGCAGGCGCCAGCGCACATCTGTCATATTGTGCAGGCTCGCGTACATGCGAAGCGCGGAAACGGAGTCGCTTTCCGGCATCACCGAATGTGACAATACCTGCAAACGCGACTCATTGGGCATTGTCGCGAGCAAACGTGCGAGGTTCGTGTGCGTAGTGGGACATACGCCGGCGCAACGCGTGAAGAAGAAATGAATGATACTGACGCGATGATCGAGCGATTGCGAAGTAATGGTTTTGCCGTCCTGATCGGTCAAGCGAAACGACGCAACATGGTGAAACGACGAATTGTCCGTTACGCGCTTGCCAAGCCATTCAGGAGTCAATGCTGCGGTTCGATAGAACGGAACGTTCGGGTGCGCATCGTTGCACGCTGCGGCGAATACGCCAATGAGCAACGCACTCACAATTCGTCGATTTTGTAAACTATTTCTCATTGAATTTCTCCTGAGGGCCACCTTCCCGTTTCAGGTCTTCACCGCGGCAACCCAGGCTGCCAGGCAATCCGTATCGCCGGCCGTCTTTAATTACGTAATTCGCTCGGAGCGCACCATCGGCGTTCCACATTTGCTGTTGGCCCTGTTCCTGGCCGTGCTCGTAGCGAAAGCGTGTATACGGTTGACCACTCTCGTACCATTGCTGTTCGACACCTTCAGACATCCCATCGCGCAGGTTGTAAATGAATTTGCGCTTTCCGCTCGCGTACCAACCACGATGCTTTCCATCCGCGTGTCCGGTCGAGTATTCGCGAACATACGCCAGGGTTCCGTTCGCATACCAACCGCGCGTTATTCCACTCAGCACACCGTGCTCGTACGATGCGTCGCGCTTGATTTGTCCCGATGCAAAATGTTCAAGGAGATGACCGGTGAAGCGGTGGTGATCAATCACAGTCACTCCATTCACTGTCGAAACGACGGAGCTGTTCGCCTCAACTTCAGCCACTCGGGGCGCGGCGAAGGCAGTGAACGCCATGGCCAACACTGCCGCGCCAATGGTGAGTTTCGACTCGCGCGCAATTTCCACGAAGGAAAGCATGTTAACGAACCACTGTTCCAGGAGCGCCCGCATAACCCGCACCGTTTATGTACGGCGCGTCGGACGTCGTATGGTAGTGATAGATTCCCGCCGGGAATTCCTTCGTTGCGCTGACGTGTCCATGTGCGGCATCGAGGTTATTGCTCAACACAAGCGCACCGTTTTCCATTGGGCCGTACACCGGATATCCGTCGAGCAGCACGCCAACCAGCGCTTCACGAGACGCGCGTGTGAGATACACCGGTTCAACGTGGTAGTGATATTCCCCCGTTGGTGCTGGGTGACCGTTGTATTGATCAAAGCTGTTGATTTCGCCAGCCAGCGGCTGTGAGTTTCCAGCATACTGATTGAAGATCGCGACGCCGTTAACCGCAACTCCGATTGGCCCGAGTGGTGTTGGAGAAGGCGTTGAAAGTCTTGTTGGCGTAATTGGAATGCGCAGCACCAACTGTTGTTCAACTATGGCATTCGGGTTAATCGCGAATTGGGCGTTCGTGCCGTTGTAAGCCTCGTATTTCGCACTCGACTTCCCAAAGTACGGACTCTTGTGATCGGGCAGATTCTTCGTCGAGATGACGACGTAATTGCCGTCCACCGTAATGTTGGTGCCGTTGCCGAAGGCCTGGTACCACACCGGTGCATTGGCGCTGATAGTACCAGTTACCGTGCCCATGATGTCGTCGCTCGCGCTACTGCCGCACGCGAGCGCCAGTGCGCACAGGCCGGCAGCACCGAACATCACTATTCCAAGGCGAAAGTCGGAGTACATGTTTGTGAGTTGCATAGAAGTTCCTGCGTAGTTGGTCAAAGCCTGACTCGGCGACTGCCGGGCCCTGTTACGCACTTTGACTGCTGCCAAATGCCGTTCATTCCATTTTTCTTCGCAGGAATCGCTCAATCGTTCCGCGCTTTTGATCACTGCGGTACCTTCCCGAAACATTCCTGAACGACTTTCGGTGTTAATGGAATGAACGCGCCCCGCCCCCGGTCAAATAAGATGTGCCTTTTCCGCGATGGACCTCGAAGCTAACCAGGCCGAACGTGCGTTGGTCGCACGCGCCGCTGTGGGAGACGACGATGCGTTTCGCCAGCTCGTGCGCGCGCATGAAAGCGCAGTCGCGTCCGTGGTAATCGCGATGCTGGGCGTTGGAGATGATGCTGAAGATGTGGGGCAGGAAACGTTTGTGCGCCTATTGCGCGCACTGCCAACATATCGTGGCGATTCTTCGGTGCGCACATTCATTACCCGCATCGCCGTCAACGCTAGTCTCGACATGATTGCGAAGCGCAAACGCAGCGCGCGGTTTATCAGGTTGGGAACGAGTGATGATGATATAACGGCAACTGCGTCCGATCCTTCGAGCGAATTTTCCTCACAACATGACAGGCAGGAAGAAGCGAATATCGTTCGGCGGGCGGTCGATTCGCTGGATGGCAAACATCGCGCGGTGGTTGTACTCAGAGTTCTTGAAGAACGCTCAACGAAGGAAGCAGCTGAGTTGCTGGGCGTTCCCGAGGGCACTGTGATGTCGCGCCTTACGCGTGCGATGAAAAAACTTGAAGCTATACTGCGGCCAAAGATCGATCGATGAGCGGCCCCGATAAACGATCTCAGCAGGCAAACTCGATAAGTGAATCCTGATAAACGAATATCGATGACCAAGCGGACAATTTTATGAACGAACCAACAAAAAGATCAGTTGAGCAGCAGATACGGGACGGCCTCAACGCGTCGCGCCAGGATGGTTTTGCTGCGGGATTTGAAGAGCGCGCACTGTCGCGATGGAAGGCAGAACGCGCCGCTGTGGCGTGGCCGACCACGTTGTCGTTAATCGAATACCGCGCGCAACGATTGTTGCCACTCGCCGTCGCGGCGTCGCTGATACTTGCTGTGTACTCGGCGCGCGCCGGCACTGATTCCAATCAACAG
Source organism: Gemmatimonadaceae bacterium (assembly GCA_040004455.1). GTDB lineage: Bacteria > Gemmatimonadota > Gemmatimonadetes > Gemmatimonadales > Gemmatimonadaceae > Gemmatimonas. The sequence goes on along the minus strand of JBDUAX010000217.1, from coordinate 2,683 downwards.
TCGAGCATTGTTGCCCGCGCACTCGGCTGGTCGACTTCGGGTGACCCATCGCGTTCGTCAGATTTGTTTGAATCAATTTATGGGCTTCCGCAATCGGAATCCCCCGTTGGAGGGCGATGATGCGACCGCAACTTCGCGCGGCGCTGTGGCTCTCCGCGACATTCGTTGTCGGAATTGCGTTGGGTATGGTGTTGAATGGTTTTCTCGCGCACCGCGGCGATCGTCCGGCACCACCGCCAAACGGTCAGCTCGGATTCGTGGCGGAAATGGAGCGCGCAATTCAACCGCACGACGATGCGCAACGAAATCAGCTGCATCCGTTTCTGACTGCTGCCGATAGTATGAACCGCTCAATCGTTGATGGCGCTCGTCAATCGATGGGGGCCGCGATGGACTCCCTGCGCGCTCGAATTGGTCCGTTACTTGATGACGAGCAACGCAAACGGATTGCGGAAATTGGCGCGCCAATGCGAGGCGGCGGTCGCGACGACGATGGTCGTGGTAATCCACCAGGGTTGGGTGGTGGCCGTGGGCGCGGCGGGCGGGGCGGGCGGGGCGGGCCTGGTGGTCCGCGTGGAGAAGGTCCGCCACCTGACGGCCGCGGTGGTCCGCCGCCGCATTAGTCGTCGTTACGCAAACATTTTATCAAAGCTTATTGGCGGATTTGCGGGAGCAATTGGATTGAATGTGCCGAGTTCGGAGATTTCTTTGGCGGCGTTCACGAGGGCAGTGTAAGCCATTTTTGCGAGTGCTCCGCCAACGCTGATTCGACGCACACCGACATCGGCGAGTTGTTGTACCGTGAAGAAATTTCCGTTCACTAAAATGTTGATTGGTTTTGGCGCAAGTTCCTTCACGATTGTTTTGACTTGTTCGATGTCACGAATTCCGGGCGCGTACAAGCAGTCGGCACCCGCGTCTGCATAAGCGGTGAGTCGGCGAATTGTTTCGGCGAGATCGGGGCGGCCAACAATGAATCCCTCCGAGCGTCCGGTGAGCACGACTTTCGTTTTACTTTCGTCGATTGCCTTGCGCGCCGCTTTCATGCGATCAACCGAAAGATCGAATCCGAAGAGCGGGCTCGCTTCAATACCTGTCGAATCTTCAATGGAGAGTCCCGCAATTCCGGTTTCGACGGCGAGGGTGACGTTGTCGAATACGCCGGGAGGTTCAATGTCAAATCCTCCTTCGAAGTCTGCGTTCACCGGAATTTCAACTGATGCGGTGATCGCCCGAAAATGGTCGAGTAGCTGCGGCAGTTTTACGCGATTGTCAGCCTTGCCTTGCGACCATGCGAAACCCGCACTTGTGGTAGCGAGCGCTTGAAATCCTTGCGCGGCGAGCATTCGCGCACTGCCTACGTCCCACGGATTGGGAATTACAAAGCAGCCACTCGCGTGAAGGTTGTGGAAATCGGCAGCACGGTTCTGTGAATTCGTCATGCGTTGTCTCAACGAGTGGATGAAGCAATTACTCTGCGGGTGTTACCAGTTCAAGAAAAGTTCGTTCCTCGCGCAGAATCATTCGATTCGCTTGAGCAAATGCAAAATTGTTACGCCCTTCGTCGTCCGCGCGCAATCGTAGTCGATAGGCTTCGTACGCGGCAAGGGACGCAAAGGAAATGAGCGCCATCGCTATGTTGTTGGTGCCTTCGTGTGGGAGCCAGTAGCCTATCAGGTCACCACCACAGCGCGGGATGATGCGATGCCAGTTCTCCGCATACTGTTTGAATGCATCCCGCTGAAACGGGTCGATCTCGTACCGAATAAAGCAGGTGATGGCCATGATCTGATGAGAGTTGAGGTGGGGGATTCATCAACAATACCGGCTTGTCGCGGGAGCACGGTTCGACTATCATCGAACTATGCAAACCGGACCGGACATTGCCCGAATTGCCGCGCTCATTGGTGATCGCGCCCGCGCAGCCATGCTGCTTTGCCTCATGGACGGAAGGGCATTTACCGCTACTGAGTTGTCTCGCGCTGCGCAAATTACCAAGCAAACAGCGAGTTCACATCTCGCGAAGATGGTTGATGCGCAGTTGATCGTTGCGAACAGTGTTGGTCGTCACCGATACTTCGCTCTCGCCGATCATGAAGTAGCGGGCGCACTTGAGCAACTGATTACTCTGGCACATCGCATTGACGCGGTGAAGGTCAAGACGGGACCGACCGACGAAATTGCGCGCAAGGCCCGTGTTTGCTACGATCATCTGGCCGGTGAAATCGCAGTTGGTCTATTTGACAGCCTCAAGGCCCAACGATTGATTCGCGTAACGGGTAATTCTATTGCGCTTACTGAACACGGCGCGTTGTATTTGCAATCACGTGCTATTGATATCGCGGCACTCAAGCAATCGCGCCGGCCGCTGTGTTTAGCATGCCTCGACTGGAGCGTTCGACGTCACCACATGGCAGGCGAAATTGGTGCCGCAATTCTCGATCATTGTCTTAAGCACGAATGGGCGCGACGCCGCAAGGGAAGCCGCGCGGTGATTTTCAGTGCGATTGGCGAGCGGGCGCTGCGCAAGCAGTTCGGAATGGATGTCGCATAGCGTTTGAACGAGAGGTGTTCACCAAAGGAACGCGAACACACGTGCATAGGCAAACGCAAACGCAAACGCAAACACAAACGCAAACACAAACGCTAATGCAGAATTGAGAAGTTTTGCGTGTTGCTGACG
>JBDUAX010000009.1:0-25127 GCA_040004455.1 Gemmatimonadaceae bacterium | reverse complement strand
GACCATACGGCGCGATGGTTGCATGTCGCGCACCGCTGCGTGGAAGTGGCGACCCGCCATACGTGGTCGCGTAGAACGGGTGGCTCATCCACTCACCGAGCGCGTCCAGCATCGAAACTTCAATCGCTGCGCCATCACCGGTTGTCGATCGTCGCACCAGCGCGGTAAGAATCGCAGAGTACGCGTACATTCCGGCAGCAATATCTGCAACGGAAATGCCTGCTTTCGCCGGCGACTCTGGTGTTCCTGTAACTGACAGCAGTCCCGCTTCACTCTGAATCAACAAGTCGTACGCTTTGCGATCACGATAAGGACCGCTCGATCCATATCCGGATATTTCGCAGATAATCAATCGTGGATGTCGCGCTCGCAACGTTGCACTTGAGAAGCCGAGCCGTTCCATCGCGCCCGGTGCGAGGTTGTGTACGAGTATGTCGGCACCCGCAATTAACTTCGCCATCACATCCGTCGCTTCGGTGCGCTTCAAGTCGAGCGTGAGTGATTCCTTACTTCGATTGAGCCACACGAAATAGCTCGACAACCCTTTCACACGCTTGTCATAACCGCGTGCGAAGTCTCCCGTGCCCGGCCGCTCGATTTTGATTACCCGCGCGCCCCAATCGGCGAGATGGCGCGTAGCAAGAGGCGCTGCTACCGCTTGCTCGATAGCGACGACGGTGAGGCCGGCGAGGGGAAGTGCGATATTGTCGGGCATGAGACGACTCACGGCACCGTCGAAACGCCAACACGCGCGTTCACTGCTTTGTCGAGTTGCGCAACACCCGCCACCCAACCGGCGGTCTTGGCCTCAACTTCGAACAACGCACCAATTCGTTTTGACAGCGGCGCACCAATGCGCAACGCGGCCAAACCGCCCGCTTGCGTGTTCGTTACGCGGAACGCCTGACCGGCGGGCTGAATCCACGCGGCAATGCGCGGAGAAACGTCCAACGCGTGACCCTTGAGCGTGATCGGAACGTCGAGGAGCTCCGCATCAACACCGGGCAGCGCATGATGCGCATCGTTGTCGTACGTGTGCAATACAACGAACAGATTAGTCGCGCCGCGTTTGAGAAACACATTTGCGTCAATCGCATGTCCGAACGATGTCAGCTGATGCCGTAGTGCGAAATTCATGCGAAGAGGCGCACCATTCGCGGGCGACCACACATTGAAGCCGTGAAGCCCCAGCAAATTGGGGTCGACAAAATTGAGCAGCCCCAGACGCCCTTCCTTGTGCAGATACGCGCGCTCTTCAAGCGTGAGATCAGTGGTCTTTGTGTACCGATTGATTCCAACTCCCGTGGGGTGTAATCCATGCGCAGCGTAGGGCTCCGTTGGACGAAATAAATCGCGCACCCAGGCGGTGAAGTCGTGACCCGAAATGTCACGCCCAGCGACGGTCGGTTCCTCGGCGTTCATGTCGTCGGTTGCCTTGTCGGTGCCAGTCGTATCGCCAACGTAGATCACCGCACCAAGCGTGGTTAACCAGTACAAGGCTGTGTTCCACGAGTGCGCACCGTTGTAAAACCGTTCTTTTTCGAGACGAGTAATGAGCGCATATTCGCCTTCGATGCCCGCTTCCTTGATGCGCACGAACTCGGCGGGATGTTGCGCCTTGAATGCGGTCAGCGCCTCGTCGGACACGTGACTCACCGAAATGGTCGGCGCCAATAATTTCAACAGGTAGACGTCGTTCCGGCTATCCACACCGCGGTTGCCGAGTATGGCGCGGTGCCATTCTTCGTGCAACCAGGCATCAGCAAACGGAAGCGTCGTGCCGAAAATGTCGAAAGCAGTGATTGTAACCTTGGCAATTTTGGTGTGCGAGCCAAACGGGCGCACTATTGCGCGGTGCGCGATGTCATACACGCCCGCCGTAATCTCCAGCGACTGCTGCATACTCGGCGCGCGCGCGCCGAATTTCGTGTTGTACGGAACATCCAGCAGCGGCAGATCAAAGCGCACGCCACGACTCCACGTGCGCGCCGAATCTATGCCGGCGGAATCGCGCGCGGGCCGCAAGGTTGCGGGCTCGCGAACCTGGCCGAACGCGATTGCGGAACTGGCGAACACTGCAAACGGAAGAGAAAGCCACACTCTACGACACATCTTTTACGCTCCTTAGCATTTGTTAATACGACCTCGGTAATCCCAGCACATGCTCGCCGATATATGCAAGAATCAAATTCGTCGACACCGGCGCCACCTGATACAACTTCGTCTCGCGGAACTTACGCTCAATATCGTATTCCTCGGCGAACCCAAAACCGCCATGTGTTTGCACGGCGACGTTCGCCGCCTCCCACGATGCGTCGGCCGCGAGCAACTTGGCCATGTTCGCTTCCGCGCCGCAAGGCACCCCCGCATCAAACATCGATGCCGCTCGCCAGCGCATCAGGTCGGCCGCTTCAACGTTGACATGAGCGCGCGCAATTGGAAACTGCACACCCTGATTCTGGCCGATGGGCCGGCCAAACACGACGCGCTCCTTTGCATACTTCGTCGCGCGTTCTATGAACCATCGCCCGTCTCCCACACACTCGGCGGCGATCAGAATTCGTTCGGCGTTCAACCCATCAATTAAATAACGAAATCCCTTGCCTTCTTCGCCGATGAGATTTTCCACCGGCACTTCGAGGTCGTTGAAGAAAACTTCCGTCGTCGAGTGATTCATCATCGTGCGAATTGGCCGAATGGTCAGGCCATGGCCGATCGCCGTCCGCATATCAACGAGAAACACTGACAGACCTTCGCTGCGTTTCTTCACTTGGTCGATGGGAGTCGTGCGCGCGATCAGCAGCATGAGGTCGGAGTGTTCGGCACGCGACATCCACACTTTTTGTCCATTCACTACATAGCGATCGCCCACGCGCACGGCCTTCGTTTGCAACTGCGTAGTGTCGCTGCCGGATGTCGGCTCGCTCACGCCAAACGCCTGCAAGCGCAATTCGCCCGCAGCAATCTTTGGCAGATACGCACTTTTCTGGCTTGCCGATCCGTGGCGGAGCAACGTGCCCATGATGTACATCTGCGCGTGGCACGCGGCGGCATTGCCGCCGTTGCGATTGATTTCTTCAAGAATGACTGACGCTTCTGATAGCGTCAGCCCCGAGCCGCCGTATTCCTCAGGAATGAGCGCGGCCAGATAGCCGGCATCAGTGAGTGCCTTAACGAATGCGTCGGGGTATTCGCGGCGAGAGTCGAGATCGCGCCAGTAGCTGTCGGGAAACCGCTCGCAGAGTTCGCGAACGGCGGCACGCAGCGGCGCGTGCGTCTCTGCGTGTGAAGCTCTCGATTTCTGCATCGATACGTGTATGATGGGGGGGTAGCGCGTTTGGCTTCCGGTCGATTCCTGATTGAACTGTCAAACCCAGTTCTCGGCCGCACGATTCGCGTTGGGGCCGGCCAGTCCATCGCCATATGCAATGATACCATGAACTTCGAGCCGCAAAAATTCTTCGTTGGCGTAATCGACTTTTTTTCGATCCTGCTGCCGGGTGCTTTGCTCGCGTATGTCGGCCGAGACGCGGCGGCATTTGCCGTTGCCGATCATGGCGCTGCGCCACTCAATGGCACGGAATCCTGGATGATATTCTGGTTTGTCAGCTATCTGCTTGGGCACTTGGCGTTTCTGTTCGGCGCGCTGCTCGATGACCTTGTCTATGATCCGATCCGGTCCTGCACCTCACGCGGGCAGATCCGCCGACTGGCACAAGGCAAATCAAAGTCGCCGAGTCGGAATCGATGGTTGGCACGAAAGATGTTCAGAAATAGTCCGGACTTCGCTGTGACGGAAGTCGAAAAATTCAAGGTGCGTGCGTTGTTGCCGATCGGAGCCGAAAAAGCGATCAACGCATTTCAGTGGTCGAAGGCACGGTTATCTATCGAGCATCCGGCGGGTTTAGCGGCGGTCCAGCGTTTCGAGGCCGACTCCAAGTTCTTTCGGAGTTTTTGCATCGTGCTCCCACTCGTAGCTGGTATCCTGGCGTTTCAGCATCATAACCCGTGGCTATTGGCCTGGGCCCTGCTTGTCGTGCCCGCACTCTGGCGTTATGTCGACCAGCGTTTCAAGGCGACGCAGCAGGCGTATTGGTTCATCGTCACTCTCGAGAGTCAAAAGGAGCACTCAGATTTCGCCGCCACAGTTCAACGAACGGACAAGCTCACGCACGCCGGCGGCGTGGTATATCGCGAAAAAGGTGGCAGCATCGAGTACCTGCTCGTGCAAGCCAGCGCGAATCGGCGGGAGTGGGTGCTACCCAAAGGCCACATAGAAGTTGGCGAAGATCCGCGCGAGACTGCCGTGCGCGAAATCGTTGAGGAGAGCGGCACTTGGACACGCGTGTACGGCTGGCTGCAGGATGCACAACTCGGCGCCCGCGCCGACGCACCCATGTGCCGGTTCTACTTGATGGAATTTCTCGATGCAACGACGGCGGAAGAGTGGCCCGCCGAGTCTCGAGGGCGAGAATGGTTGTCGTTTGACAAGGCGAGAATTCGCGCATCATTCGACGAAACGCGAGTGCTTCTCGACAACGCTGAACGAGTTCGCTCAACATCGCCGCAGACAAAAACGGTGACGGGCGATTAGTCCCAACGCAATTACGTAACGGGCGCGACTCCCGCTCCTGATATCGGTCGCGCCACAACGTCACGCTTACGCAAACGCGGCATTACCAACTCACCGAAGCGGCGACATTCTTCGAGGTGAGGGTAGCCTGAAAGAATAAATGTTGAGATACCGAGTGATTGATATGCGCGCAATTTCGCTTCGACTTGTTCTGGATTGCCGACAATTGCAAGTCCCACACCAGTGCGCGCGAGTCCAACACCGGCCCACAAATTTTCTTCAACGACAAGCGAATTTCCCGACGACAATGCGAGTTGACGTCGCTGTCCTTCCGAATCGGTTTTCGATGCCGCCGCAACAAACGCTGCGCGCGTTTTTTCATCAACGCGACTGATTAAGCGATCGGCGGCGGCCCACGCTTCGGCTTCGGTTTCGCGCACAATGACGTGAACACGCAACCCCCAACGCGTATTGCGTTTCGCAATGGCTTCCTGCGCGCGCATGGTTTCCAATCGTGCCGCGACACCTGCAACAGTGTCGGCCCACAACAAATACACGTCGGACAGTTCAGCCGCGATTTGCTGCGCAGGCTCGCTGTGTCCGCCAACGTAAATGGGAATTGCAGGTGACGGCTTTGGTTCGAGCACCGCGCCTTTCATTTTGTAAAACGCGCCGTCGTAATCGACAGTGGATTCGCTCCACAAGCGACGCACGATGTGTACCCATTCACGCGTGCGCGCGTAACGCGCGTCGTGCGCGTCATCATCGCCGTACATCGCATTCTCGGCAGGATTCGAACCAGTCACAACGTTGATGCGCACGCGGCCAGGAAACAGCGCGGCCGCGGTTGATGCCATCTTTGCAAAGATGGCCGGATGAAACATTCCTGGACGAACTGCAATCAACAGTCCCGCGCCGTCGGTTCGTGCGAGGGTTGCAACGGAAGCAGTGAACGCGTCGTGCTCCGCGTGATAGTTGGTGGCGGTGAGCAAACTGCTGAAACCCATTTCCGCCGCGGTTTCGACAAGACTCGCCAGATACGCGGCCGTGGGTTTGCGCAACGAGCCCCCGCCGATGAACTCGCCGTCTGCCGCTAATTGGCAGAACCACAAGAGGTCGAGATCGGAGCTGGGAGCGGTTGTGGCTATTGACGTCATTGCGAGATCTGGTGCGGGCGGTCGGACGGATCGATTGCGAAAAGTGAATTGCTTTCCGGATGATATTATACATCGAGTGATACACCCGTTGCTCCAGCGACGCCGATGGCACCACTCAAGCGACTTGGCGCGTTGGTTGAACAGGCTACCTTTCGCCTCAATGAACCTCACCGACACCGAAGTCCGCATCCTCGGCTCGCTCATCGAGAAAGAAGCGACGACGCCCGACAATTATCCGTTGTCGCTCAACGCGCTTACGAACGCGTGCAATCAATTGTCCAATCGCGATCCGGTCACCACGCTCAGTGAAGACGCGGTGAAGTGGGCCGTGAACAGTCTTCGCCAGCAATCACTGGTTCGTGCAATTCAACCAAGCGATTCGCGCGTGATGAAGTTCCTGCATTTGCTGACCGACAAATGGGAGCTCGAACCACCACAGTTGGGAGTGTTGTGCGTGTTGATGCTGCGCGGCCCACAAACCATGGGGGAAATAAAAAATCGCACCGGACGGCTGGCAGAGTTTACTTCTCTCGCTCAAGTCGAAGGCACTTTAACCAACCTCATTGGGCTCGGACGTGTTGTTGAGTTGGCGCGGCGCCCAGGAAGAAAAGAGTCGCGCTACGCGCACACACTTTCGGGAACGCCGAGTGAGTCTTCAGCTGCGGATGCGACCACGACTGCGCGAGTGGAAGCAAAATTTGACGCGGCAGCTCAAGCAAAATCTGACGCGACGGCTGATGCGAAATCTGACGCGACGGCCGATGGTAGAATTGATGCGCACGCACCGCGACCGAACGAAGACCCTCGTGACGCACGCATCACAGGACTCGAACATTCAGTGCAGGAACTGCAGCGTGAACTCGCGGAATTACGCTCGCACTTTGAAGAATTTCAGAAACAATTTGGATAGCCGTGCTAGCGCGTAACGCGCGCTGTTGCTCGTTGTTCGGTGGCAAGCGAATAGCCAAACACACGCCGAAAAACGACATGGCAATTGCAATTACGTGAACAAATTCCCAACGCGTTGTTGTGACAACCGACAACGCAGCAACGCTACTCGCCGGACCGCGCCTTCGTGGAGTTGATGAAAAGCTCAATTCCATCGAGCACGCGCTGCAGTCCAAAGTCGAAAGACTCCTCGAGTGTGCGCGGTGGTTCTCCCGACGGCGTTGTAATCAATGCGGCGAACTTCGGAAATCGCGGATCGCCAATTGCCCGCCCGAGGTCAGCGCCGACGCCGGCGGCCCACTCTTCAGCCGACGTCCCGCGCGCTTGAGCGCGCGCTAGTGAGATCGCCGTGTCCGAAGCGCCGCGCGTGTAGCCGGCAACCACGCTGAGCATTTGCCCGACATCAGCGGAGTTAAGGCCCGTGCTGGAAAGCGCGTCGACCGCCGCTTCCATCCAGCTGAGCCAGTTTGGTCCATGCGGCGCCGCGACAAATGGCAGCTCTGCCAGCCACGGACGCGCGACCAGCATCGCTCGCTTTGCCTGCGACCATCGTGTCATTTGGATGCGCCAATTGCCACCCGGCTCATTCAGGGTGGGTGGAAGCCCCGTTCCAGCGTCGACGATTGCGTCAATCAGCGTCTCCTTGTTTGGGAAGTAGCGATAAACCGCCATCGTCGTGAGGCCAAGCTTGGCCGAAACTGCCTGCATGGTCAGGGCCGAAAGTCCTTCGTTGTCGGCAATCTGCATGGCGGCCTGAACGACGTCGTCGGGGGTGAGTCCTGGTTTTGGGCCCCGCGTACCGGGGGAACGATCATTCCAGAGAAGCTCGCTTCTTCGACGTAAATCGGCATCAATGCGCACGGATGCATGCATGATGTCGCTATGGTTCAGCAATTTTGTGAAATCTTGTGTCGAATTTGCCGCTTTGATCGAGCCCCGGTTATCGGGGCCGGAGTCGCGCTTTTTTTGCCCTGCCATGTGCCTCCGCCAAAAGAAACTGTTGACAACCGTGAAACTGTGTATATCATATACTCGTACTGTGTACATAATACACTAATACACGATCGTGGTTCCCGAAAGGGCTTCACGTCACTCCACAAAATCTCACATCTCATCTCAAAAGGAACGAACCATGTCCAACCCAACAGTTGCTCCCGTCGTGCTGTGTGTTTCGCACGTTAACCGCCCACGCGTCGCCCGAGCCGCAATCATGGCGCTCAGCACTATCGGCATGCTCATGACCCGCAACGTGGCCGCGCAGGATTCTGCTCCATCAACCAGAACATGGGAGCTCCGCGCAACGAGCGGCGCCTTCATCACAACCGGAAGCCAACGCAACTCGCTGAAAAATGCGCAGGTGACCGCGGCACAGCTTTCATGGGTGCTGCGTCCGTCGTTGGCGATAACCGGCACATTCGCGTGGGCGGCGAGTCGAGATCTGGGCTCAATCGCCACCGAAAAGCTTGATGTTTTTACATCAGACCTTGGAGTTGAAGCGCGTTCCCCAAACTGGTTCGCTGGTCACTCCGTTTCGTTCAGTCCATTTGCCGGAGTGGGCGCGGGAGCCCGGAGCTACAACTATCGCAAGCTGAATGTTGACGCGGCAAACAACGTCGCAGGTTACGCGACAGTCGGCGGTGAGTTGGGGTTCAAGCGAGTGGGTGTGCGCATTGAAGCGCGAGACTACGCAACGGGCTTCAAGCCACTCAACGGTGCTGGCAAATCCGACACGCGAAACGATGTCGTGCTTATGGTTGCGTTGCGATTCAATCGACACGACGCGCAGCAGCACTGAGAATCGCAATGCGCAAAACGCGATTCGCACCAGGCGATCACCCAACGCGATAGCTCGCGCACAACATTCAGCGACAACATGAACTCCACGAAGAAAGACTGGTTGATTCCCGCCGGACTTATTGCACTCAGCCTTGTGCCAGCCGCGGCAGGTATTGCGCGGTTGGCACAACTGGCTGGCGGTGCGAACATCACGGCCGAGAACGCGCGGTTTTTCGCGATGCCCTTGCCAATCATTCTCCATATTCCAGCGGTCGTTGTGTACAGCATGCTGGGCGCATTTCAGTTCTCGCCAGATTTCCGACGACGCAATCGCAAATGGCACCGAACTGCGGGAAAAGTTCTCGCACTGTGCGGATTGCTAGCGGCGACTACAGGTTTGTGGATGGCTCGCTTTTATCCGTCACCGCCGGGTGATGGCGAGCTCGTTTACCTTGAGCGGCTCGTATTCGGTTCAGCAATGTGTGTCTCAATTGCATTGGGACTCAATGCAATTCGCACTCGCGATTTTTCAGCGCATGGCGCGTGGATGACGCGCGCATACGCAATCGGATTAGGCGCGGGCACGCAGGTACTGACTCATTTGCCATGGTTTCTGTTTGTTGATATGAAACCGGGCGAACTGCCCCGCGGAGTAATGATGGGCGCAGGTTGGGTCATCAATGTCGTAATAGCAGAATGGATCATCCGTAATCGAATGATCCATTCAAAAGTCGTGTTGGCAACGCGCGCGATTGCTACTTTGGCGTCACCTTGAACAGTCCACCACTGCTGGTGTTCTCAATCATCCACAACGCGCCATCGGGACCAACGGCGACATCGCGAATTTGATGTCCAACATCCCAACGTTCAGCCGGAGTCGCGCCCCCTTTTCCATCGAACGTGATGCGGTTCAATGAGTGCGTCGCCAATCCACCCATGAGCGCCGATCCCTTCCACTGCGGAAACATGTTGCCGTTGTAGAACGTGAGACTGCCCGGTGCGATAATCGGCGTCCAGTAAATGACAGGCTTTGTCAAATCAGCTCGCGTATCAGGACTCGGAATGGGCGTCTGATCGTAGTTCACCGCGTACGAAACGAGCGGCCATCCGTAGTTCTTACCGACCTCAATGAGATTCAACTCATCACCACCGCGCGGACCGTGCTCGACTTCCCACAACCGGCCATCAGGCGCGAACGCGAGTCCATAGGGTGTGCGGTGACCTGAGGTCCACGTTTCCGACGGCGTGAGATTTGGTCCGGGAAATGTGAATGTCGAAACGACCGCTGCGGTCTTGGCTACTTCAGTGTTGCGCGGCGGATTAATGACATCAAGTGTCGCTGCACCAGTCTTGCCCGCCTGTGGATTGCCGGGCGCTGGTTTGCCATCAAGCGTCAAGCGTAGAATTTTGCCGAGTGGTGAATCGGGGTTTTGCGCGGGAGTCATGCGCTGACGATCACCAACTGACAGGAACATGAACTTCTTGTCTGGTGAGAATGCGATTGCTGCGCCGAATTGTCCGCCGCGTCCGCGTTCAGCGTCGCGCCAAATTACCTGTAGTCCGTCGAGGCTGACGTTCGTGTCCGCAATGCTCAATTTCGCGCGCGCCAATGCGAGACTCGAACCGCCGTCACCAGGCTCGGAATACGTCAGATAGACGAACTGATCGCTGGCGTAGTTGGGGGATGTGTACACTCCCAACATGCCACCTTGCCCCTGCGCCAACACCGCGGGCACGTTCCTGATTGGCGTTTTCACACCGGCCTGGGTTACCAGCCATACCGGACCGACTTTCTCGGTGATGATCATGCGACCATCAGGCAAAAACGCGATGCGCCACGGCAGGTTGAACGTCGCCACCTGCGTCATTGTGAACGGCAGGCTCGCCTCGGGCGCCTGCGTACCAGCGTTGATCTGTGCGCCGGCTGAGGCCGACGCGATAGTGACGATCGTGAGCAAGATTGCAGCGCGCGCAAACACCTTCATCGGTCTTCCTCTCGAAATTCGTTGTTTAACTCAACCAAAATTCGGGCAAACACGTGGCTGGCGCTACTCCCAATGTGCAAACAGCACGTACAATTGTCGGACGTTATGCGAAGCAACTCCCGTCACGAAATCGGTCAAACCGAACATCACGCTGTCATTTACGCGTCGCACCTTATCTGCCATCAGGATCGCCCGACGGGGAGCACCCGGAGTATTCTTACTGAGCTCGTCCTGCCCTTTCGCTGAACTATGACTACCAGCCAATCACACACACGCACTTTAATCGCGATCGCATTGGCGGCTTCGGTCGCCGGCGCACAAAGCATCGCTGCGCAATGCCCCGCGATGACAACCGCTGCATTACCCCTCACGTATGCGGGTCTGCCCACGGTTGCCGAAATCAGCGCGTGCGATTTGATGACGCGTTTGTATGCGTTCGCGAACGATTCCATGGGCGGACGTCGGGTGGGAACTGCCGATCACGAGCGTGCGACCAATTACATCGCGGCAGAAGCAAAGCGGCTTGGACTCAAACCTGCTGGCGACAATGGCACGTACTTTCAGCTGTTGCCACTGGTAGCACGTGCGCTCGATATGACGTCGACAATTGTTGTGGATGCCGTGACGCTCAAAGCGGGAGAAGATTTTGTCGCCACCACTTCGGCAGCGCAAGCAGCCGATTTCAAAGACCTGAAAATTGTGTATGGTGGCACGTTCCTCGACACTACGACAAAACTCTTTACCATACCACCAAGCGGTACCATTGTCGTCTTTGCACCGGCTGTTCAGGGGCTCGATCAACCGACCATTCAACGCACGGCAAAGGGTCACGAATGGGTGACGTGGTATGTCGCGTTTCGGAATCGCGGGTCAGCCGCGGCACAGATAAATCCGAACGCACTGCGCGCCGCGACAAATCCGAATAACACCCTGATGCTGGTTGATCACGGTGCACCAATCACGCTCACTGTGACGACGGCAGCACTGCAAAAGATGTTTGGTGGTTCACTCGACGGAGTGGCCGCAGGCACGAGCAGCAAACCGCTGACGCTCAATCTCAAGTTTGTTGACACACCAAAAATCAGTCGCAATGTGATTGCCATTGTGCCGGGCACCGACGCAAAACTCAAAGACGAGTATGTCGCGCTTGGTGCGCATTCCGATCACATCGGCTTGGCCCGCGGGCCTGCTGATCACGATTCCGTACGCGCCACGCACATGGGTTCGCGTGCGGGTACGGAAGGTGCGGCGAGTCGCAAACAAACTACGGAAGACGAAGAGTACGATCGCATTCGCTTTCTGAAAGACAGTCTGCACAAGGCGCGGCCGGTTCGCCTCGATTCAATCAACAATGGCGCGGATGACGGCGGTTCGGGCACGGTTGCGTTGCTCGAAATCGCAGAATCGCTCACCAAAGGCGCATTGAAGCCAAAGCGTTCGGTGCTGTTCGTCTGGCACAGTGGTGCCGAGGGCACGCCCGCGTTGTCGGGGTCAAACTGGCTGGTGGATCACCCAACGGTGGCGCGCGATTCCATTGTCGCCGAATTTGACGTGGATATGATTGGGCGCGGTGAGAAGACCGACGAAGTAGGAATTACCGCCGACGACATTCCGCGTTACGGGAACGTCGATTTCCTCGAAGTCATTGGCGCAAAGCGCCAGTCGTCGGAACTGGGCGCGCTCATCGAACAATCGAATGTCAGCGCGAAAACCGCGCTCAAACTTGACTACACGGCCGACGCAGAAGGGCACCCGGAAGGGTTGTTCTGCCGCAACGATGCGTCGGCTTATGGACGACTTGGAATACCGGCGGCATTATTTACGACTGGCTACCACTCTGACTATCGGCAGGTCACTGACGAGCCACAATACGTGCAGTATCAACACATGGCGCGTATTACTCGTCTAGTTGGTGCTTCTACGCTCAAAATTGCAAATCTCGATCATCGCCTGACGGCGGACAAACCAAAGCCCGATCCGAAGGCGATCTGCAAGCCGTAAAAAATTGGGGTCAGGTTCATCGCCCGACGAACCTGACCCCAATTTTGCGTACGCCAACGGCGGTGAACCTGACCCCAATACCTACGGCACCAACCAATAGAAAATCCCGACAGCCACAATACTCCCAAGCAACGCGGTCACTCCCCATTTGCGGCGCCGCGGCAACGCCCACCACATCAAAATGCCGGTGAGTGAGCCGAGAAAGAGTAGGGCGGAGGATAGGTCGAGAACCCATCGCCAGGCATGACCGCTGTCTTTGCCGCGGTGCAAATCGTCCAGCCGCATCAGCATACCGCGGCGCTCAACGGTGAGTTTGACCTTGCCCGTGGCGCGCTCGATGTCGGCCTCAGTGTGCCGCCCCGGACCTTTCAGCTCGACGTGAAAACTCTTCGGGTCGTCGTCGAAGGCGGACACCGCTCCAACGGCGCCGAAGTCTGAACGCAAATGTTCGACAATCATCAGCTTGTCCGGCCCCTTCATCAACTCAAGGGACAACACGCCGGTCGTGTCACGCGTGGTGGTTTGACCGGCAATCCAATCTTCGTGATTGAGCACAACGCCGGTCAGCGCGAAAAACAGCATGAGAAGAAACGCAAACATCGTGAGGTAGATGTGAATGGTGCGCATCGACCCCGAAAAACGCGCATACGTGTACGCCATGTTGAACTACTTCGCCGAACCGCAGCTGATTTCAGCTCCAGTAAATGCTGCGGCTTGCGGAATGGTACCGGCTGTTTCGGCAGCACCGCAGGTGAGCATCAAACTCTTCGCACTGTGTGCGCCGTCTTCAAACGCCACCTCCAACCAGAACAAGTAAGGTCCGGCCGCAACTGCTGCGCCTTTTTGATCGAGTCCATCCCACTCGAGTGTGTATTTTCCCGCAGGGCGCGATGCGCGTGTAACGGCGTCGATGAGTTGTTTGTCGGCGTGATTGAGTCCCCACCACTTTGACATTTCGTGCAGATACTTTGGGGTGTCTCCCCAGAACGCAACGGTGCGCACGTGTTTACCAGCGGTGTCGGTAATCCAAAGCGCGACGAACGGGGCATGGCGATTACGCTCAGTTGGGTTCACATCAATTGCAAACTTTGCAGCAAGTGTTGCTTTGACTGAGGTTTTTGCCGATGCATTGCTGTTTGTTGACGACAATTCGACGTACGCGGCGAATCCCGGCGTTTGCACCGATTTTCCATTGGCCGACACAATCAATGCTTCTGCGCCAGGAACAGTGCGGACAAGCGCGAGGCCGCTGTCGGGAGACAACACTGAAAGCGTCGTTGCGAGTGCATTGGCCGTTGCATTGTTCGATGCAATGACCGTTACTCCGACAATGCCATTCGCGGGTTGGCCAGTGCGCGGATCGATGATGTGTGAGTAGTGCTTCATTCCAATTGTGTAGCCACGCTCGTAATCACCGCTGCTCGAAACAGAACCGCCGCGCAATGCCAGCTGCACGAGTGGTTTGGCGTTATCAGCGTGATTCAATGGATTGGCAACACCGACGTGCCACGTTTCGCCGGCTGGTGGAGAACCCCACACCTGCACATCGCCACCGATGTTGATGAGCGCGCCTTTTACGTCCTTCACGCTGTCACGCACGGCTTGCAAGGCGTGATCGATGATGAAGCCCTTGCCAAGGGAGTTGAGATCGACGCGCTGTGTGGTGAGCGCTGTGATGCGATTCGATGCGGCGTCGATGCGCCAGGCTGGTGTCGCGATTTCCGCGACGACGCTTGCCAGCTCGTTCGCTGCCGGTACCATACCCTTTGCGGCCCCCTGCTTCCACAAGGCACTCACCTCGCCAACGCGCGCTGAGTAGGCTCGGCCACTCCGCTCGTTCCATTGTATGTACTGGTTGAGCACCGCAACGAGTTCTGGCGAGGGGTGCTCGAGATGCCCCTGTGCAAACAGCTGCGCAATTTCGGAGTTGCTATCCCAGCTGCTCAGCACTCGCCGCAGGCGCTCAATTTCGGCCAGCGCTACCCTTTCCGCACTCGCCGCACTGTTTGGCGAAGCCGTGACAAACTTGAAATCGGCCGACGTTCCCAGAATGTCGTCATGGTGATAAGAAACAACCTGAAGAGGAACGGGGCGGTTGTGATTGGCGGCTGCTATTTGCGACGCGGCGAGGGAAAACGCGACCACAATGCCGGTAACGTGTTTCATATCCAGTGATTGAGATGGCTGCTGCAGGTTTTGGGCGACAGTGCTTAAAAACTGGCGTCGGTGACTGACGTCAGGATGACGCTACCAGAGCGATTTCTATCGCGGTTGGTCGCTCGCATGATGGAAGCTAGACGGTCCTCCGTCATTCGACAGGCGCATAGGCTGGCTTACGGAGGCGAACTGTGGTTAAGACCACGGTTTTTGCCGGACCGCCGGACAATTGAACGAAAGGGGTGCCGGGTCCAAATTCGAGGTAGCGTTCATCTCGCAAGTTGCCAGTGTCCCACTCAATTTTTCAACACCGCGCCAATGACTCCGCCGATACTGGGCCTCCACCACGTTACCGCCACCGTAACTGACGCGCAGGAAGATCTCGATTTCTACATCGAGCTCCTGGGCATGCGACTCGTAAAAAAGACTGTCAACTTCGACAATCACCACGTCTTTCACTTTTACTACGGCAACGAGCGCGGACAACCTGGTACGATCATGACCACGTTTCCCTACGCCGGCAAAGGCGTGCGTGTTGGAACGATTGGTGCCGGACAAATCACAACGACTTCATTTTCGGTGCTCGCGAGCGCGCTCGATTTCTGGCAAGCGCGTTTCGATCAGCGCAGAATTTCGTATGCGAGTGAAACTACACCGTTTGGTGAACGCGCGCTGCGCATTACCGATCCTTCCGGTTTGCAGCTGCGAATTGTCGGCTCAACGAGCGACAGTCGAGTGCCATGGACGCGCGCTGACATCAGCGCCGAACACGCAATTCGCGGTATTCATGGAGTAGCGCTCACGGTGCGCGATGCATCAATTAGCTTGCCGTTGCTCACCGAAATGATGAGTGGCAGTATTGTCGGTGTGCAAGGCAACACAACGCGCGTTACAATTGGCGAACACGCGCCCGGAAACATTGTTGAACTCGTGCGCGACGTGAATGCACCAAACGCTGTCAATGGTTTGGGAACGGTGCATCATGCCGCGTTTGCTATTCGCGATGGCGCACAACAACTCGAAATACACGACGAGCTGGTGAAGCACGGATTCCACGTAACCGAAGTGCGAGACCGCCAATACTTTACGTCGATCTATTTTCGTGAGCCAAGCGGCGTGTTGTACGAGATTGCGACGTTGCCGCCGGGGTTTGCGGTTGATGAAGAACTCTCCGAGCTTGGTCGCGCACTCAAGTTGCCGCCGTGGGAAGAACAGAATCGCGCAGAAATTGAAGCGGGCTTGCCATCGGTAAAGTACTGATGGCGACCGCATTTTTTCCGCACGAGCCCTTCAATCGGTTTTCTGCACGCATTCGCAGCCTTACAAGACACATTGGTTTGCTGGCCATCCCGATGTTGATCGTTGCCTGCGCTCCGCATCGCGCATCGCTTCCGAAACTCGAGTCACTTTGGTATTCGACCAACGGGGAGGAAAGTGTGCAGGGTTTTCTGGCGCACGCAGATCAAATCTCCATTGTTAGCCCGCAAGTATTTGCATTCGACAGCAATGGCGTAATCACCGGCAGCATGGATGCGCGCATGGTTGCGAAGGCGCGCGAGTCGCACACGAAGCTCGTGCCGCTGGTGATGAACCCCGGCTTCGATCAGCCGCTCATTCATCGCATTCTGACCGTACCCGACGCGCGGCATCGCGCCATTCGCAGTCTTGCTGCGCTCTGCCGAGATCAACATCTCGATGGCATTCAATTCGATATCGAAAACGTGCACGTCAGCGACAAGAATGTGTTTACGTCGTTCACGCGCGAATCGGCGGATTCCGTGCATCGCGCGGGGTGCACACTAAGCGCCGCGGTCGTACCGCGCACGAGTGATGATGCCGGCCCGACCCCCTATCACAAATGGATTTTCGACAATTGGCGCGCCGCGTACGACTACAAGGCGCTCGCGGACACGCTCGATTTCATTTCGTACATGACCTACGCGCAGCACACGGGTGGATCAACCGACGGACCCGTTGGTGGATATCCGTGGATTGAAGAATCGTTGAAGTTTGTGCTCTCACTTGGAGTGGCGCCGTCGAAAATTTCACTCGGAATTCCGGGGTATTCCGACTGGTGGTATCCGGCGTACGATGACAAGAACGGCTCACGCATGCGCGGCAGCGACATCTCGTTCAAGCGCGCCGAGGAAATTCTCGCGAAGAGTGGAGTGAAAGCGGAGTGGGACAACGTGCAGAAGTCGCCGAAGGCGTCGTGGAGTGAGCACGATGTGTTTCAGCACATCTGGGAGGAAGATGCGCGCGCGTTCGTCGCGAAGCTCGGTTTGGTCGCGAAATATCATTTGCGCGGCTATTCGGTGTGGGTGCTGGGGTTGGAAGATCAGAAAACGTGGAAGGCGATTCGATAGCGCGCGAGCTCCAGGTTTCTTCCCCGGTCGCACTGCGCAGGGCAAGGTGTGGCGCTTTCGTGACGATGTAACCGACGATGTGGCAGCGTTTCGCACTTCGACTACGACCTTCCCCCACAGACATTTAGGGATCGTGCCGGTCTCAATGTTTCGAACGCTTCGCGCGCAGTTGGTGTCTTTCGACGTGCAAAAGAGAAATGCCGCTTGAGAGTAGTGCGGCCCAGCGTGCATACTGCGCAAACGCATCTGGACCGATGGCACTCACTAACCCGCTTGCTGACATGAAGGTCTTTCGAAGTATCGTCGCAGTAATTGTCGGGTACGCGGTGTTCGCCGCGAGCGCGGTCGCCATGTTCAAATTGAGTGGGCGTGATCCGCACGCGCAGCAGAACCTGGGCTTCATCCTTTTTTCAGTGTTCTACGGCATGCTGTTCGCGTGGGTTGGTGGCCGGTTGGCCGCGCGCATCGCGCCGGCACGGGGACCATTGCACGCGAATATTGTCGCCATCATCATCGCCTTTGGCGCAACGGTCTCTTTAGTCACGAGCCCGAACGCCGACGCTACGTGGTCTCAATGGACGGCCATATTCCTCATGGCGCCGTGCGCGTTTCTGGCGGGCGTTCCCACTCCAGCGCGCACGCGGACGCGTTAAATGACTGCGGGGTCGATTGCGCCGAGGAATTCGAGATACGTTGCATAGCCACCGGGGTCGCGCCGCCGAATTCGTGACCCAAGTAATACTACGGCAGCCGCACTCCCAACTGCGCTGACGCATTCGCGACGCGCGCACCCAATTGCGCTGCCACCGACTTGCTGAATGTTGCCGTAAGATGATTGTCGTCAGTGAACACGACGATTTTGCCCGGCATGACGCTGCAACGTGCCGATGCGCAGATCAAATCATTCATATCCACAAAGCGCACTGACAAGCCGCGTGCGGCTGTGTTTTGCGCATCAACTGCCCCCGGCACGAACGCATTACTGCGCTCATACTCGCAAGTCGTTGCGAACATCACGCGGGCCTCGCGACGCGACAGACAACCAGGCGTGTTGAACCACGTGCGCGGCGTGCCACGCATGGCAACAACCGGAACACCAGCTGCCGACAAACGAGCGTACGTGCGACGCAATCCGCTTTGCCACATTTCCGGCGTGACTTTCCAGTCGGACGTCTCGCCGTTAGCGGGCATGTAATGATCCCAACTGGAGAGCAGGGCAATTGCCGGCTTCATCGCGACAATGCGCTGCAGCATTGCCTCGCGATAGCGCGTGCATTCGATGTAGTTGCGCTTGTAACGCGCGTGCAACAGCTCGGGCATGTCTGGTACGGGACATCCCCCTTTTACCATCACAACAATTTTCCACCCGCGCTCGCGACCAACGCGATCGAGCCCACCCAACCAATGTTCGGCGTGCGAATCACCGAAAAGCACGACGGTTGTTGACGACGTTTTGTCGCCAAACTCGCACGGGCCCTTGGCGTCTTCGGCCGTATTCGACCAGCAATCATGATGCATGCGATCGTCTCGCGCTGCAGCGAACAGTTGTTGCGCTGGCACGCCGGCCGAACGCTGCGCAACAAACACGGCGATTTGTGCAACGAGCGCCGCAACGAGCGTTGCGCCAAATGCCACGAGCGAAACACGATGCACCGGAATGAACGAAAGCGCGCCATTGCGCGCTGGTTGCTCGACAAAGCGATACGTGAGCCATGCAAGCAGCAGCGCTGCCACGCACCACGCGAGTTTTCCCACAACACCGAGGCCCGGACTGAGCACACCGGCAATGCCAATTATCGGCCAGTGCCACAAATACCAGGCGTACGAAATGCGACCAAACCAACAAAGAAGCGGCGTGGCCAACGTGCGACTCACGAAGCTCGTTGGGGCGAATTGCCCGCCCACGAGTAGCGCGACGGCTCCGAGTGCCGGAAGCAGCGCCGCGACACCGGGATACGCCGTTGCGCGGCTATAGGTGAACACTGGAAGCGCGATCGCTGCGAGCCCAGCCAACTGAATCCATTGGGCGCGCGCGTCCATCCACGAGTTTTTCGCACCCAAAACCACCGCAACTACTGCGCCTAATGCAAACTCCCACAGGCGCGTCGACATGCTGAAGAACGCTTTGGGTTGCGCGGATTTTGTCAACCACAACGACGCGCCAAATGAAATGACGGCCACAACTGCAATTACCAACAGCAGTCGTTTGCGAGCGGCGGCCACGTTCTGGGCAAGGTCGTCGTTGCTATTCGCACTTTTTCCGAAGCGGTTGGCAACCACTCCAACCAACACGAATAGCAACGGCCACACAAAATAGAATTGTTGTTCAACAGCTAACGACCACGTGTGCAGCAGCGGATTCTCCCCAGCCGAGAAGTAGTCGACTGCTTCGCTTGCAAACGAACTGTTGGCCGAACCCAATGCGACCGCGCGCGCGGTCTTTGCAATCGCTTCTCGATCGATGGGCGCGTAAAGCGTCATCACTGCGATCAATGTTGTCAGCAGCACCAGCAACAATACCGGCAGCAAACGCAACGCGCGCTTCGCGAAGAAGGTGCCCAGTCCGATTTGCCCGTCGGTTGTGCTCTCGCGGAGCAGTCCAACCGTGATGAAGAATCCCGACAAAACGAAAAACACATCGACGCCAACAAAGCCACCCGCCGTTGTTGCCAGACCGACGTGAAAGAGCACCACGAGGATGATTGCTACTCCTCGCAGTCCTTCCAGGTCGGTTCGGTACTCGGATCGCGCGGGGTCTTGGGCGGACATAGGGGAAACCTACGGCAATTTCGCCCTGAGGTTGCACGGGCCAGCCCACTTAAGCAAATACACCACTCAGCTAGTCTTCTCGAACCGCCCTATCATGCAATTGACGGACATTTCGTTTGGTACGACAGATTGGAACACTGTTGAGCGCACCGAGCACGCGGGTGAAACGGGCACTGCTCACTGGCGCACACGCCAATTTGGCTCCATCCGCGTGCGCATGGTCGACTACTCGTCCGGCTACTTTGCGAATCATTGGTGCAAAAAAGGGCACATTCTGCTGTGTCTTACCGGCGAGCTTGAAACCGAACTCGAGGACGGACGCACATTCCGGTTGACGCCGGGAATGACCTATCAGGTTGCCGATGAAGCGGAGGCGCATCGGTCGTATACGAAAACCGGCGCCTCGCTTTTCATCGTTGATTAGCCGTCAACTCACTTTGGGAGTTTCACACCCAACACGTCAACCTTTTCAATAACAGGAGTTTTGGCGAGCAGTGTAGCCGCGTTTGCCATGAGCGCCTGCGCAATTGGGCCGCTGAGGTGAGCATTCCGCCCAGCTTCATCTTCGAAGGCATCGAAGATTGCAAACATCGTGGGGCTCAGGCGCAACGCGAACCAAAGCGGTGTCGTTGTTTCCTGATTCGCCATTTCCAGCCCCTTCATGAGGAACGCGTGAAGTTCATCCGCCTTTCCTTCTTTCGCTTCCAAGCGAACAACGATGCCGACTTTGAGCATGGTAATTTCTCCGTGATTGATGCGTGAGATAGACTGAACGCTGGTACTAGGGATGGCTGTCGTTCATTCGGGAATAATCGATTCCCGCCGAATGACAATTCACGCACGAGTTGCCACGATTTGTTATTGGTACAAATGTCGATCCGTCGGGTGCGTATTCCCCCCACAACCAACCCGCTCCGGCACTTTTAGATCCACGTTTCATCATCACCGCATAGCGGCGCAGGATACTGCCGTCGTACAGCTCCTTCACAACGATCGACGAGTCGGGAAACACGGCGCCTGATTTGACTCGGCCGACGCTGTCGAGTTGCGTTGCGGCAATCGCGTTGTAGCGTGTGCGCAATCGCGCTTCCGAGTGGCCGGAAGTAATTGCACGAGCCAGGGTGTCAGTTGAGTTGCGATAATAGGTCCAGCCACTGGCTGCGCGCGCCAAGGTGCCCACTTCGGCGTCGCTCAATTCCCGTGACGTCACGGCCGATGGCCCATCGGAAGAACAGGCAATGCAAAACAACAGCAATGAGAGCGGGACACGAACTCGAATCAGGGGGTACCTCGCGGGAGAAGCCTTAGTAGTCAAGACGCCGTTCGAGCAATTGGTTCCCCTCTGTCCGTATTGACGTGTCATAATCGCAATCCGCATCCCGCCCCTCGAATGAGGTTACCGCTATGAATTCACTGCTTCGAGTAAAGTGGGCACAATGGGCCCTGGTCGGACTTGTCAGTGCTTGCGCTGCGTCGCCGTCGCGTCCGTCATCTTCCACCGCGAACGCCCCGATCCGAGCGAACGAACCAGTTGAAATCACACTTCAAAAAAAGGTGCCGGGGCTGATCGTAACGCGAAACGCGGACGGAGTTATCGCACTTCAACCACGCACCTCATCAGCATTTAACGGCAACGAAACTCCCCCGATTTTCATGTTGAACGGGCTCGCGTTTCAGCCGGGAGAGGGGGGTGCGCTTGTTGGCATCATTCCGGAAGACATTGCGTCTATCAAGTTCCTGAGAGGCGCCAGCGCGGCCCTCTACGGCATTCAGGGAGCAAACGGTGTTGTGGAAATCACCACCAAACTTGCGGGCAAACGGGAATTCTGATTTGCCCGCTGGTCGTTTGCAGCTAAAGCTATGGCGCGCGACCGAGGCTCAGTGCGCGGCCCCTTTTGTTGATGGCGAAATGATTGCCGTCAACACATCGGGCTTCGACGCGTCGCGCTCGAGATACGGATAACGTTCGCCGCCGTGATAGTCGACGGCGTACGATTTGTGCGTGAGGCCGTTGCTGGCATCGATTGCAATTGGGGTTGTCACGCTCTTCGCCCGCTTGAGGGCGGCGTGTACTGCGGCGGGTGAGAAGTTCGTACCACTAATTGTTGTGATTTTCATTCCGGGAGCGAGTCCCGACTTATCAGCCGCCGATCCGGGAATGACATCAACAATTCCACCCTTCATCGTAAGCTGCAGCCCGAGTGAATAGCGCTCGTCGATGACTTCGTTGGAAATTTCGTACGCCCTCTGCATGGCCGACGGAGTTTCGCCGTAAGACAATTTCCAACCAGCACCTTCGATGCCGCCCAGTGGAGCGTGTGGAGTGACGTCACGAATGCGCGCGTTGAAAAACGCTTTCCAATCGTTTGGCGCAACCTGATTGAGCGTGTTCACGACATCGTCAAACGTGTACGACTTGACCATTGCCACGCCGCTTTCACCGCCGTGAAATGCCTTGCAGAAATCATCGAGAGACTTCGCGTTGTTCGTGAGTTTCCGAATGGTGACGTCGGCTTCCAGCCAAATGAGATCCCCTTCGTCGTAATAGTCCACACTGCGACGCCATGAATCCCAATCGGCGCGAGTGTAGTACAACAGCTGCGCTTCATCGTTGACATCCTGCAACGGACGCCACGAGCGACCGGGGCGATTTTCCAATCGTGCCGCAAGCATCGCCTGGTCTTCGCGATAATTTTCCGCGCTGCGCAGCCCGGCGCGCGCTGCGAGAACTTTGCCAAGGTATTGCGTGAGTCCTTCGTACACCCACAGCAAATCGCCTTGCATCGGTGTTGAGAAATCACCAGTAGCCAACCCCTTCGGCCGACGATATTTGCCGTTCCACGAATGCACGAACTCGTGCGGCAGCAAATCGGCCGAAGTGAGTCGCAAGTTGTTGTCAATGAGCGTGCGCGATGCAACGCGATCGTCGTTGGATTGGTGATGTTCCAATCCGAAGTGCGCAACTTGTTCGCTCAGCGTGTAAAGAAATTCAAATCGCGCGTAATGATGCGCGCCGAACAACGCGTTCGCTTCAACGACCAACGCTTTGTAGCCCGCTTCATCCACGGGTGTGATAGCAAGATCGGAGTCGGCATCGGCGACAAGATTGAGCGTCGTCGTGGCGCCACCCGCAACGGAGACATCGAGACTTCGCGAATGCACTCCCGATTGCACCGGTGAATCGACCAACATTGTGAGCGACAACGGCTCGAAATGCACTGTGTCGCCGGCGGTTGAACTCGCGACTAACGCCGTGTGGTGCTTCCAACCGGTTGGCAGAATGAGCGACGGTTTGAACTGCAAAGAGTCGGGGCGCGGCGTGCTCGGATACATCAGCACCTGATTCCAGCTCAACACAAGTAGTTCTGAAGACGCCGAGGCGCCCGAAGAAAATCCCGCCGTTTCGGTTGGCAAAAGAAAATCGAACGCGACATCAATGCTCGACGTGCCCGCCGGAACGTCAACACGAATTGCGTACATTTCAACCAGGTCGCGTCGCCAGGTGAGGCGCTTTCCGCCGGCAGTGATGACAAGGCCGGCCACGTCAATCACGGGTCCTGTGGGTCCGTGTTCCCCCGGAATCCATTTCGGATACAGCAGCGTGAGCGCGCCGGCAGCAACTGGAATTGTCTCGTGCGAGTGAAGGATGCGGCGTGGCGCCTCCGTCGCATCGACTGTGAGCGCGATGGTTGGCGACGTGGAAATCGCGGCGGTGGTCGAAGGTGATGTCGATGTCGATGCTGAGTCCGACGCGGGTTTGCACGCCGTACAAAGCGTGAAGAGCGAAATTGTCAGCAGCGAGCGGCGCACGAGGGACATGAGTCGTTTCAAATCGAGTGGGCTTACTGGAACACACAGCCGACGAGCATACCGCTTGCACCACTTATGCGCCAACTTTGATGGGCAGTCTCGTCCCGGAAGTACTACCTCCATCCCCCGCGCAGCGAGCCCATGACTCAGATTTCACCCGCTCTCATGTTTTCAGGCATTCGGCATGGCAAAGCCGAGGAGGCAATTCAATTCTATGTTTCCTTGTTTCCGAATTCGCGCGTGGAGCACATCGAGCGCAGCGTCGCCGGTGAGCACGAGCGCGAAGGAACTGTGAAGCAAGCCATTTTTGTGCTCAATGAAAGATCATTCAAGGCGATGGACAGTTCCGGACCGCACAACTTCAATTTCACGCCATCCGTTTCATTATTTGTGGATTGCGAGTCGGAAGATGAAATCGATCATCTCTTTCGCGCGCTCTCCGAAGCGGGAGAAGCACTGATGCCGCTCAGCAATTACGGTTTCAGCAAAAAGTTTGGCTGGGTGAATGATCGGTTCGGCGTATCCTGGCAACTCAATCTTCCTGGCTGATTCTGATCCGGCGCATCGTTGTGGTCTTCTCGTGCGTTGTTCCTGGTAGCAATTCATCTTGATCGGCTCTCGCGTCGGGCCGGCGTACATTTCGGAGAGGTCAATGTTGATTCGTCGCGCGTCACTGCTGGTGAGTTTGATCGTCGCCACCCCGTCGTTGCCACGACTGAGCGCGCCGATATTGGCGTCGCGCGATTCGACGCCAATAAAGACCACGGCGCTTGCATCAGCGACGATTGCTTCGGCAAGCAGCGCACCTGCGACATCGATCGTCGACTCACTGCAAATTTTCTACATTGGTCGTCCGGCGGGTTGGGAACACTACGAGCTCAAGCCGACTGAGGGCGGGGATGGAGTAATGATTACGTCGGACTACGACTACGTCGATCGCGGCCGACGCAATCATTCGGCGCTCGTCATGAGTGTTGCGAACGACTACGCAATCAGGAAGTTCGAGCAATTTCGCATCACCGATTCCGCTCGGACGGTGACGACGTCGGTTGAGTTTGACGGCACGCACGCGAAGATGTTGCGCAACAACAAGACGACAGATGTGACAATTCCGGCTGTGGCGTACGTGGTGTCGTCGTATTCGCCAACCGCGCAGCACCTGGGATTAATCCGCTATTGGGAAGCGCACGGTATGCCGAAAACGATTGCAATTGTGCCCGGCGATCCGAATCCGGTAACGATCAGGAAGTTGGGCATTGATAGCGTTGGAACCGGCGCGAACCGAATAAAACTTACGCGCTACACCATCGACGGAGTCATTTGGGGCATCAACTATTTGTGGCTCGACAGCGAAGGACGGCTC
The DNA here is from genome assembly GCA_040004455.1 of Gemmatimonadaceae bacterium. GTDB lineage: Bacteria > Gemmatimonadota > Gemmatimonadetes > Gemmatimonadales > Gemmatimonadaceae > Gemmatimonas. Next base: position 222 of record JBDUAX010000009.1, on the reverse strand, counting down.
GCGATGTTTGCGACCGGCGGTGGCGGAGGTTTGTCGTTCAAGACCGTGCGTGCCGCCTTAGTGCCGTTGCGCGATGAGTTGATGGACGTTGCGACGCGCGCGCAGATGGTGGAGCTCACGAGAATTGCAACGAAAACAAAGCCGATTGCTGAGGGATTTGTGGCGTTGGTTGGCGCAACGCTGATTGACGCAACTGGTGCGCCCGCGATTCCGAATTCAACG